>CAIRSV010000149.1 GCA_903881265.1 uncultured Bacteroidota bacterium | reverse complement strand
TTTTTTTCTGTCATCAGATATCTTTTTCAATCGAGATGGAATGTTGTTTCAGTCAGCACTTGTAGACTCCTAATTCAAATGCGTTTGGGCAAGTTCAATAGGACATTAGTATACCATGATTTTTTTGATTTCGGCGTTGTATATAACTTTTTGTTCTTCTCAGGATGCGATTTCTTATTTTTGATGCCCAACATTTTTATAGATGAAATTCTCGCATTTACATAATCATACCCAATATTCACTTCTAGATGGTGCGAGTAGTATCAAAAAGCTGTTTAAGAAAGCGGTGTCGGATAATATGCCTGCAGTGGCTATAACCGATCATGGGAATATGTTTGGTGTGTTTGATTTTGTAAAGGAAGCGAAGAAATACAAAGATGATAAAGGAAATTTAGTCGTCAAGCCCATTGTCGGTTGTGAGTTTTATTTGGTTGAGAACAGGCATAAACAGCAGTTTACCAAAGAACAAAAAGATGTGCGCTATCATCAGTTGCTATTGGCTAAGAATAAACAAGGTTACAAAAATTTGATACGACTTTGCTCTCTGGGTTTTACAGAAGGCTTGTATGGTAAATATCCGCGTATCGATAAGGAACTTATACTACAATATCATGAAGGGTTAATCGCTTCAACTTGTTGTCTGGGAGCTTCGGTGCCTCGTACGATTTTACGCGACGGACCTGAAGCCGGCGAAAAAGAATTTAAATGGTGGTTGGATATTTTCGGAGAAGATTATTATGTGGAAATTCAACGACACGATATACCAGATCAGAATAAAGTAAATATTGAATTGCTTCGCCTTGCTGAAAAGTATCATGTAAAGATCATTGCAAGCAACGATTCGCATTATGTGGAAGAAGAAGATAGCAATGCCCACGATATCCTCCTTTGTGTTAATACCGGCGAATTGCAAAGCACACCTAAGATGAAAGAGTTTGCCGATGATGATGCCGATGCAAAGAACAAGCGTTTTGCATTTTATAATAATCAATTCTTTTTCAAGAACACTGATCAGATGACTCAACTGTTCAGTGATATTCCTGCCGCCATCGACAATACGAATGAGATTGTTGATAAGGTAGAATTGGTGAGTGTGACCAATGATTTATTGTTGCCCAATTTTCCTGTGCCAGAACCTTTCAAGTCGCAGGAAGATTATCTCGAGTTTTTAGCCTTTGAAGGCGCTAAGATGCGATATAAAATCTTTACACCCGAATTGGATGAACGATTGAAGTTCGAATTGGGTGTCATTCGTAAAATGGGTTTTGCAGGTTACTTTCTCATTGTGTCAGACATCATTATGTCGTCCAAAAAATTAGGTGTAATTGTAGGGCCGGGGAGAGGTTCGGCCGCGGGTTCCGTGGTGGCCTATTGTATTGGTATTACCACCATCGACCCATTGAAATACAATTTACTGTTTGAACGTTTCCTTAATCCCGAACGTGCGAGTATGCCGGATATCGATACCGATTTTGATGATATCGGACGTGGTAAAGTCGTTGAATATATCGTGAATACCTATGGCAAGAATCAGGTAGCGCATATCATCACCTATGGTACGATGGCCGCTAAAAGTAGTATCAAGGATGTAGCCCGCGTGATGGATTTGCCGTTGGAAGAAAGTAATATGTTAGCAAAGTTAGTGCCCGATCGTCCCGGCACTTCGTTGAATGAAATGCTGCATATTTCTGACAAGGATTTACAAAAGAAAGATAATATCACGGCCGAAGATGTGCAGAATGTTATGCAGTTGCAAGGCTATTATAATGGAATGGATTTAAAATCCACCGTGTTGCATGAAGCAGAGAAATTAGAAGGTACAGTCCGTAATACTGGTATTCACGCAGCTGGCATCATCATCGGGCCTAAAGACCTGATGGAGATTATGCCATTATGCAAACAAAAAGATATTGACTTGTATGTCACCCAATTCTCAGGTAATGTAGTTGAAGAAGCTGGAGCGATTAAGATAGACGTACTCGGATTAAGCAACTTAAGTATCATTCGTGATGCCTTGATTCTTATCAAGGAAAATCATGGGGTTGAAATCGATATCGATACCATCCCATTGGATGATGCAAAAACCTATAAGCTGTATCAGGAAGGCGATACCGAAGGAACTTTTCAATTTGCCTCGGCAGGAATGAAAAAATACCTCAAGGAATTGAAGCCCGATAATATTGAAGATTTGATTGCAATGAATGCCTTGTATCGACCTGGCCCGATTGCGTATATTCCTGAATTTATTGAGCGTAAACATGGTCGTAAGGAAATCGTGTATGATTTGCCTGAAATGGAGGATACGCTCAAAGAAACCTATGGCATCACGGTCTATCAAGAACAAGTGATGTTGCTTTCGCAACGACTCGCTAATTTCTCGAAAGGCGATGCAGATATCCTCCGAAAGGCGATGGGTAAGAAACAGATTGATGTACTTCAGAAAATGAAGACTAGGTTTTTAGAAGGCTGCACAGTGAATAATCACCCGCTTGATAAATGTGAAAAAATATGGACAGACTGGGAAGCATTTGCCCAATATGCCTTTAATAAATCGCATTCGACTTGCTATGCATATTTGGCCTATCAAACTGCTTTTCTTAAAGCCAATTATTTGCCAGAATATATGGCGGCTCTGTTGAATTCACAAGGCAATATAGAAAGTGTATCACAATACATGCGTGAGTGTAAGAAGATGGGATTGAAAGTGCAAGGCCCCGATGTCAATGAGAGTAAGAAAGGCTTTAGCGTCAATCGCGAAGGTGTCATTCGTTTTGGGATGGGTGCCATCAAAGGAATTGGTGAAGCAGCTGTAATGGAAATTTTAGCCGAGCGTGAAAAGGCTGGACATTATGAAGATGTGTTTGATATGGTGAAACGTCTGAGTTCACGAACCGTTAGTAAGAAGACATTGGAAAGTCTTATTATGGCAGGTGGACTTGATTGCTTTACAACAATGCATCGCGGACAATATTTTTTACTTCCTGCAGGAGAAACTCAAACAAACTTAGAGAAAATCATCCGTTTCGGACAACAGTTTACCTCTGATACATTTACATCGAACAGTCTTTTTGGTGATATAGGAATGCCTGAAATTTCCTTGCCTAAATTGCATACTACAGAAGAATGGACACTGACTGAAACGTTGGAAAAAGAAAAAGAGATGGTCGGTATTTATATCAGTGCGCATCCCTTGGATAGTTTCCAGTTTGAAATGTCTAATTATGGATTTACATCCTTAGCAGATATAGAAAAAGAAAACTTGCGTAAACGTCAGTTGCGTGTTGCGGGCTATGTTTCATTTGCACAACATCTGATCTCGAAGAAAGGTACCTTGTGGGGCAAATTCAAATTGATTGATTTTAATGGTGAACATGAATTTACACTCTTCAAGGAAGATTATCTCAAGTTCAAGGATATGTTGATTCAGGATAATAAAATTATGGTCACAGGCACCTATCAAAATCGTTGGAACGATGAAAATCAATGGGAGTTTAAGATTCATACGATGTATCTGCTTGAAGATGTAAAAAAATTATTGACGAAACGGCTGAATATGACGGTGCAACTAGAACGTTTAGATAGCGCATTTATGACGATTATACAGAAATATGCAGAAACGGCAGGGAAATGTGAACTTGGTATACAAGTTGTAGACAAGGCATCAGACAATGTGATAAGGCTTTACACGCCAATTCGTAAGATTGAATTGAGTGATCGATTTTTAGACGAGTTGACAAAACTTGAAGGAATAGTCTATAATGTGGTGACTATTTAAAGTAAAATAGTTGCAACGATGATGTAAGATGAATAGTTGAAATAGTTTATAGACAACGGACATAGAAAAGGCTGTTGAGGTTACTACGAAGTAACTTATATTTGCAGCCACGTAAAGAAAACGAATCTTAAAAATAAAAAATAAAACAATGGCATTAACATTCACAGACGCAAATTTTGAAGCTGAAGTTCTTCAAACAAAAAAATTAAACGTAGTCGATTTCTGGGCTCCATGGTGTGGACCTTGTCTCGCTTTAGGGCCAACAATCGATGCATTAGCTACCGAATATGAAGGGAAAGTCAATATCGGGAAAGTCAATACAGATGAAAATTCAGACCTTTCGATTAAATACGGCATCACGAGTATCCCTTGTATCTTGTTTATCAAAGATGGTAAAGTGGTTGATAAGCAAGTTGGCGCAGTGCCTAAGGCTGCACTCGAAAGAAAGATTATTTCTAATATGTAAACTAATAAAGTGCGTAATAAAAGGGATGGTATACACTGTCCCTTTTTTTGTTTTCTGCCAACGGATAATGCTGATTTGTCATCGTATAATCAATACTCTAGCATCCACCGCCACAAGCTGGTCGGGTGTTCCTACTAACGGATTGATGTCTAACTCCTTAATTTCGGGCACGGCGTTTAAAAGGGCCGACAATGTAACGATAGCCTCAGCAAACAAGTGTTCATTCACGCCAGCTTTTCCTCTCACACCTTGTAGTATAGGATATGATTTTAGATGCCGTATCATAGAATGAGCTTCGGTGTAACCAACGGGCGAAATCGCTGCTGAAATATCGTTGAATACTTCAATGAAAATACCGCCTAGTCCACACAAAATAACATGCCCAAAGTTTTCTTCTCGTGAAGCGCCGATGAACATTTCAGTGCCTGATAACTGTTGTTGTATCAAAACGGCCGTCGCTTGATCAAGTTTCATGAGTGCATAAAATGTATTGACGGCTTCCTCTTCATTACCAATATTGAGTTTAACGCCACCAATATCAGATTTATGTATAGGGCCAATGACTTTCATCACCAAGGGAAAGCCAAAGGCGACAGAAACTAATCTAGTTTCATCGGACGTAGTGACTATTTGTTGTCGAGCCATAGGTATGCCGGCCGCTTCAACGAGTTCATATACTTGTTGAGGATTGAGATATCCATCTGCGACAGAATCGATGAGCGATCTAATTTTAAGGACATTAATTTCAGGCAATACAGGATCCATAAAGGGTTGCGACATTCTGTATGTTTTCGATAATACGTAACCGAAACTAACTTCATCTGTGAAGTTGACATGGCCTTTTGAATGAAATTGACTCACTTCGTCGGCCGCTTGTATCATAGAAGGAAGAATGGGGAAAATAGGTTTCTGACTGCTATTCATTTTTTCATGCAACACCTGATAGACATCATCTACCTTCCACATGCCGGTGGTGCCAAACACGACAACAGATGCATCAATTTCATCAAATGTATGTTCGACATAATCAAGTATAGTGCCTAATTGCTTTGCTGTGCCCGTAGCTAAAAAGTCAATCGGATTCGCAACCGAGGAGCCTGCATATAATTCGGATAATAATTTATTGGCAGCTGTTCCTTCCAATGCAGGAACATTCATTCCACCTTTTATTAATTCATCTGTCAACATCACACCGGGGCCACCAGCGTGTGTAATCACAGCAATGTTATTTCCTGTTAATGGCTTAAACGTAAAAATGGCCGCTGTGTAAACTAGCTCTTCGCGACTATAGCAGCGAATCACACCGGCCTTTCTAAACAAGGCACTGACAGCGACATTGGAGCCGGATAATGAACCGGTATGAGAAGAAACCGCCCTTGACCCAGCCTCCGTTGAACCCGATTTTATAGCAGCTATACGACACCCTTTATTGACAAGCGATCGAGCGTGTTTGAGAAAACGTTTCGGATTACCAATTTTTTCCATGTATACTAATTTGATACTTGAGCTATTCTTCGGGTCATAGGTTTCGTCCCAATACTCAAGCACATCTTCAATGCCTATTTGTGCGCTGTTACCAATAGAGAATATATTTCTAAATTTAAGTCCACGCGGAATTGCCATTTCAAGTATATACACCATCGTAGCACCTGATTCTGACACACAGTCGCAGCCTTTTATGTCATAAGCAGGAATAGGGCCAGCAAAAACACCTTTGTATTTTTCAGTAATCACACCGATGCAATTGGGCCCAATAAGTGTAGCGCCTGCTTCTTCGATGATAGCTACACATCGTTTTTCAAGCGCTTTTCCTTCTTCACAGGTCTCTCCAAATCCAGCCGAGAAAAGAATAAACGCCTTGCATTTTTTTTTCATCGCTACGATCCGAATTGTTTCTTCTACAAAGGATGCAGCAATGGCAATGATAGCCAAATCGACATTGGGTAATTCGTTGCAATTCGCATAGCAGGTAATTCCTTGCACAATCGTCTCTTTGGGGTTGACCGCATAAAGTTGACCTGAATAATGATGTGTTAGAATATTCTGCAGCACCTTGCCACCAGGCTTTGAACAATCATTTGATCCTCCTATCACAACGATACTTTGGGGATCGAACAGTGCATTTGAAATCATATTTTTTTTATTTCCTTTGCAAGGTAGTCTCGGTATTTCGGGAATACATTGATATAAATCATGTTTAAGAAATAGTCTATGATGGACAAGCCTTCATACCTTGCATACTAATCACCTTGATTTTAAAATGATAGCATCCTCTTATTCATTCCATTCAACATTTATACCATCTCTTCGCTTAAAAAGTAGAATTAAGAATGACTGCATGTATTTTTGTCTTACTCGATTATCAATTTAGGGGCAATAGCACATTCAACTTCAACAGACGATATGATAAATTTCAAATCAATTCAAACCGAAATAGACGCAAGCTTCTTATATAGTGTATTAGCAGATAACGAAAAGGATCCAAACGTGGCAAATGTCTTTAGACAGATGAGCGAAATCGAAGAAGGTCACGCCAAGGTGTTTATGAAAAAAAATAACATGGATATTTCCACGATGCCACCACCTTCAGGCCGAGCCAAGGTATTGAAGAAAATCGGTCAGGTATTCGGATACGATTATATCCTAGGCGTAATGCTAGACACTGAAAAAAGTATTTCAACATCGATTTTACGAGCAAGAGACAAGCATTTCTCGCCGGTTTCCATATCAGACACTGCCCATGTTACTATATTAAAAAATATTCTCGATCATAGTCCGAATATTTCTGGCACCAATTTAGCGCGATTTGAAAAACGTCATCGTTCAGTTGGTGGTAATGCCTTACGTGCAGCTGTCTTAGGTGGCAATGACGGATTGGTTTCAAATTTTAGTTTGGTGATGGGCATCGCTGGTGCAACAAGTGGACAAAGTGAAGTGTTATTAACTGGGATGGCGGGTTTATTAGCCGGTGCCTTGTCGATGTCATTAGGCGAATGGATATCTGTGAAGAGCTCTCAGGAATTATATGAAAATCAGATGGCCTTGGAAATGGAAGAGCTCGAACATAATCCTGAAGGAGAAGAAAAAGAATTGGCATTGATTTATATTTCAAAAGGCATTCCAGAAGAACAAGCTAGGAAATTAGCCAAGGATGTTATTGCTAACAAAGAGCATGCACATGAAGTATTGGTGAAAGAAGAATTGGGAATTAATCCTGAAGATTTGAAAGGATCGGCTATGGAGGCAGCTATCACATCGTTTATGTTGTTTGCTGTAGGGGCTATTCTTCCAGTGATTCCTTTTTTCTTTCTCAGCGGTTACGAAGCAATTATCCTAAGCACAATATTAAGTGGGTTAGGCTTGTTTTTGATTGGAGCGGCGATTACCTTGTTTACCGGCAAGAGCATTTGGTATTCAGGTTTCAGGCAGGTCATCTTTGGATTAGCTGCAGCCGCAATTACCTTCGGTATCGGGAAGCTGATTGGGGTTTCATTAGCCGGATAACAAAGTATCTTTTTTTAGACTTGTATTATTCACTCATAATTAAAAAAAACATCATGCAATCAGCTCACTATCATTTGCTTTTCAATCATCTTCCTATCATCATTCCTGCTGTAGGTCTTGCCGTTTTGATACTAGGTTTCGTATCACGTTCAGAAGTTGTTAAACGAACGGCTTGTTTTGTATTTATCCTTGGAGCCCTCGGCACCTTGCCTGCATTCTTTACAGGAGAAGATGCTGAACAAGCTGTGAAAGGTTTGGCTGGTGTAACGCGTCAGATGATACACGAACATGAAGAGGTCGCAGAGACGTTCGCAATCCTTTCTTATCTTCTTGGCGCCCTGGCCTTGATTGCTCTGTGGGCTAGTTGGAAACGAAAATCATTCAGCTCTATCGTATCGTATGTGCTCATTGGAGGCAGTCTTGTTGTCTTATTTTTTGCGCAGCAAACAGGCAATAGTGGTGGAGAAATCAGGCATACGGAAATTAGAAAAAATCAACCTGTTGATTCAACTATGACTTCTGAACAAATGGATGGCGATAAGGATGACGATTGATCTTTGTTCGTTGTGTAATGTAGAGTTGCCTATTTGGTTACTCTTTCCACATAAAAGGAAAAAGAATCACTGAGAGAAGAATCACTAATACATCTAGGGCTAGCAAGACCATAAAAAATTTCCACCAACCTACGACCAACAATGTCATAAACAATGGTTTGGACAGGTCAGCTAATAAAATCAATTGAGGAACAACCAATGGGAAACCAAGTATAGCAATGAGGGCTGAGTTGCCTCCTGCTTTGCTTGAGATTGCCGAAAGCAGCGTAAATAATAAGGACAGGCTTAAGCCGCCAAGCATTACCATCATACTAAATTTCCAGAAATCAACCACTGGATTACCAAGCAACACAGCAAAGAGAAAGAAGCTGACAAGACTCATCAGTACCATCAACACCACATTATAAATCAGTTTAGAAATGATAATTTCTTTCGGATGATGCACAGTGTAATAATAGAGATTCCTGTTTTTGTGTTCCTGTAAGAAACTTTTCGCTACCGCGTTCACAGAAACAAATAAGAGGATGATCCAAAATAAGGTGTTCCAGATTTCAGGTTCTGGCCGCTCTTGCAGCACATTGATAGCAAAAATGGCACTACATAAATAAAGTAATAGGCCATACACTGAATATTTCTGACGCCATTCGAGTAACAGATCTTTCTGTATAAGCTTGATGATGCGCTGTGTCGAAGTCGTTGTATTCATATCAGATAATGATGCAAGGTATGAATTGTACGCTGAAGAATAAAGTCGATGTGGTATATCACTTAAAATAAGTTGCTTGTTAGTGTTTACCAAGTACCAACAAATTGATTTTTATATTTATTAAAAGGCCCCATACCAAGAATATAAAAAAATAGCGCGAAGAGTATGATGTATTTCATATTACTATACCGATTAGCCAATTGCTTTTGTAGTTTTGCCAACCGCACGTTGACAAAAATAATCAGAATTATGATAAAGCGAAAAATAGCTATCGGAATCACCGGCGCATCTGGAGCGATCTATGCGAAAGTATTGATAGAGAAGCTTAAGAAGCTCGATAATGTCGAACTGTCGTTGGTGATGAGTGAAAATGCGAAGGACGTATGGAAGTTCGAACTTGGGAAT
>CAIRSV010000148.1 GCA_903881265.1 uncultured Bacteroidota bacterium | reverse complement strand
GTTTTTCATGAGCCATATCATTTAACCCATCTTTATTTAATGGCAATCTTTTCCTTTTTCAGTTCTACTTGAATCTCATTATAGATACGTTCAAATTCCTTTTGTTGATTCAACACGATGGATTGAATGTTCAAGAGAATATCACTGGGTTTGTCTTCGAGAAATCGTTTGGTGGCCTTCCCGAATTTCATCATACGATTCAGGGTGGCGACGCGCACACGAAAGAACTCATCAAGATTATTAGAAAAGATACCGAGGAATCGAAGGCGCTCGCGCAGTGGCACTGAACCATCGTTTGCTTCTTGCAAGACACGCGCATTAAAAGAGAGCCAGCTTATATCTCTGACGAGTTTAGAATGAACTACTTTTTTATTCATAATGGACGGGCAAAGATAGAGCGGAGAAGTTTACCTTAATGTTATATTTAAAAGAAACATTATTCCGTTTGATTGAAGGTGCAACGGCTTTATACAACATAAAAGAGGCGAGTTGTGCAACCCGCCTCTTCTTCTATATTTTTTTTCTACAATTCCTTTTTTGGATGTTTGGTTAATACTTCATCAACCATACCGTATTCTTTGGCCTCTTCGGCTGTCATCCAATAATCACGATCACTGTCTTTTTCAACCTTCGCATATTTTTGCCCGCTATGCAACGCAATGATTTCGTACAATTCTTTTTTCAACTTTCCGATTTCACGAGCAGTGATTTCGATATCACTAGCCTGACCTTCGGCACCACCCAAGGGCTGATGTATCATAATACGTGCATGTTTCAGCGCGGTACGTTTTCCTTTCACACCTGCACACATCAGCACGGCGCCCATACTCGCTGCGATACCTGTGCAGATCGTGCTCACATCGGGTTGAATAATTTGCATTGTATCATAAATACCTAATCCAGCATATACGCTACCACCAGGGCTATTGAGATACATCTGAATATCACGGGTGCGATCAACGCTTTCTAGAAACAACAACTGAGCCGTGACGATATTGGCTACATAGTCGTTGATGCCTTCGCCAAGAAAAATGATACGATCCATCATCAAACGCGAAAAAACGTCCATTGAGGCTACATTCATCGGGCGCTCTTCAATGATATACGGCGTAAGATTGGTGACATTCCTATTCATGTGTGAGGTAAAATTGTGCAAGGTGGCACTGCTGATACCGTGATGCTTTACAGCATACTTATTAAATTCGTTTGGGTTCATAACTTGTTTTTTAAATAACCTTCCAAAACTATGCTAAAAGTTTAAATATGACAAGTTGGCTTTTTTTCGACAGCAAAAAACATTCTGCATGAAGCATCTTCTATTGAACAACTAATACAAGGTTGTGGCTCTTTCAGTTTGAAGAGGTCAACTACTATTGATATACCAGCGTCGATATGATTAGGCCGACTTAAAAAGGCGTGCCCTCATTTCAGAAAAAATGCCCATAAAGGAGACATAATTCAACGGAAATTCTAACATCACGTGCATAAAACTCAACAGAAACAACCATTGAAATCCTACTCTAAAATTGATCGAATACAATACAATCGATATAAGCCAACCAACAATAACTACTACAAATCGTGCTTTAGGCACTTTGTGCCAGCGGATAATGTCAGTTTTCGAGAACCAGTTGAGGTAATGATAGGTATAGGCGAACGCGATGAATCGCATAATGGCCAGTCCTATCTTTGAATCATAGACCTGGTATAGCATATTATCCTGTGTGATTTGTCCAAGTTCAGGACCCTGAAAATACTTGAACACCAAAAATTTATTCAACACGGCAAAATCACTTTTGATATATTGTTCCCTACCAAGTGAAGATAAAAAATGATCCATTGGAAATAAATAGAACAATAAAAAGGGACAAAGAAGATGTAACGCCACACTTAGGTAACCGACGTTTGATTTTGATTTGAGCGCACCATACAACATAAACAAGGAAGTAAAGACAAACACGTGCACGAGGGTTGGCAAAAAGACCGTAAAAAATATCAGAAAATAATCTGATACAACCGTGAGTAAGATCGCGCAGACGACGCCTGTCCATCGAATCACTGGCTTTTTTATAAAGGCAAAAAACAAGGCGCTCGCGAATGCGATGAATGTAAGATGACCTGACAAGCGGGCACTCTCTTCATTATCGAAATAACGTTTAAGCAGTTCAGGATTATTGACACCCAGTAAATAAATAACGGTCAACATTAATGAGAGTACAACCAATAAGATGACATCTCGGTTGCTTTGGGCGTAATAATTTTTATCGTGGAGCCACGAAATTTCTGTCAGATAATGTAAAGGACCCAGTATGCCATACGCAAATAAAAACAACTGAAAAGGAATGACGAAGGCTAATGCGCACGAAAACAAGACTAAGCCTATATTAATAATATCCAATCTATTGACAGTTGATGCAGACATACGCTGATACTTTTGGTTTCAAATGTACATAACGTATTGATTATACCGATTGAAATTTTGCAATAAACCAAATTTCAATCTGCTTCTTTTGTTCTACACAAAATCACCATAGAATTTTACTACTGTATGTATCCAAATAGAGTTCGGTCTATCCTGATTATCAGATTGGCATTAAAAAAAGCCGGCAAGTTTGTACTTACCGGCTTTATCCATTTCAAATGATAATCTTACTATGATCTACTTATTCATTTCTCAATACCACGAGACCATCAAAGACATCAACGACAATTGGTTTGTCTTTATGAATATCACCAGCAATGATTTTTTTGCTCAGCAAATTGATAATCTCCTTTTGGATCAAACGCTTCAATGGACGAGCACCAAACTGAGGATCAAAACCATTTTCAACAAGATAATCCAATGCGTAATCAGTAAATTCTAAGGTGATATCTTGCTGTTTCAACATCTTCTGTAATTGCTTCAACTGAATAGTGATAATTCCTTTGATATCATTCTTCATGAGTGGTTGAAACATAATCACTTCATCGATACGATTCAGAAATTCAGGTCGTATAGTTTGTCGCAATAAATTCATTACCTCAATTTTGGTTTTATCAACCACTGCATCTTTATTTTTTTCGGTGACCTTTTCAAAATTTTCCTGAATGATATGACTACCCATATTACTTGTCATAATAATAATGGTATTCTTAAAATTCACTACACGACCTTTATTATCCGTCAAACGACCGTCATCTAATACTTGCAACATAATATTAAATACGTCAGGATGCGCCTTCTCGATCTCATCAAGCAAGACCACACTATAAGGTTTACGGCGAACGGCTTCGGTCAACTGACCACCTTCATCATATCCTACATATCCCGGAGGCGCGCCTACGAGTCGGCTTACACTATGTTTCTCCTGATATTCACTCATATCGATACGAGTCATCATACCTTCATCATCAAACAAAAACTCAGCGAGCGCTTTAGCCAATTCGGTCTTGCCGACGCCGGTTGTTCCAAGAAAAATGAATGAGCCAATTGGCTTACGTGCATCTTGCAAACCAGCGCGACTGCGACGAATAGCATCAGCTACGGCGGTAATCGCTTCTTCCTGACCGACAACACGTTGGTGAAGATGTTCTTCGAGACTCAGTAATTTATCCTTTTCGCTTTGCAGCATTCGAGAGACAGGGATGCCAGTTGCTTTCGCGACATTCGCCGCTATATCTTCCGCATCCACTTCTTCTTTCAAGAGACGTTTATGCACTAATCCATCAGCTTCCATTTCGCTATTCTTTTGCAAGAGCATACTTTCTTGATCCTTTATTTTTCCATATCTAATCTCGGCTACTTTTCCGAAGTCGCCATTACGTTCGGCCTGATCCGCTTCGAGTTTCAATTGCTCGATACTTGACTTGATATGTTGAATGGCATCGATTCCTTCTTTCTCGTGTTGCCAGCGAATTTTGAATGCATCGCGTTGCTCCGAGATATTCGCAATTTCCTTTCCAAGCTCCTTCATTTTCTTTTCATCGTTCTCACGCTTGATGGCTTCACGTTCGATTTCGAGTTGACGAAGTTTACGTTCCAATTCATCAAGTTCTTCGGGCATAGAATTAATTTCCAATTTCAATTTAGCCGCACTTTCATCGATTAGGTCGATGGCCTTGTCTGGCAGAAAACGATCTGTGATATAACGGCTTGACAATTCAACGGCTGCGATGATTGCTTCATCCTTGATCTGCACATGATGATGACTTTCGTATCGGTCTTTCAAACCACGAAGAATAGAAATCGCATCTTCGATACTTGGTTCATCAACCATCACACGTTGGAAACGACGCTCGAGCGCTTTATCTTTTTCAAAATACTTCTGATATTCATTCAGGGTGGTAGCACCGATGGCCCGCAATTCACCACGAGCCAAAGCAGGCTTCAGGATATTCGCCGCATCCATGGCACCTTCACCGCCACCGCCTGCACCCACCAACGTATGTATCTCATCGATGAACAGAATAATAGCACCATCACTATCCGTTACCTCTTTAATGACTGCTTTCAAACGTTCTTCAAACTCACCTTTAAATTTTGCACCAGCAATGAGTTGCCCCATATCGAGTGCATAAATGATTTTGTTTTTCAGGTTCTCGGGAATATCGCCATTGATGATACGATGCGCTAAGCCTTCGATAATAGCGGTCTTGCCAACACCAGGTTCACCGACCAAAATAGGATTGTTCTTCGAACGACGAGAAAGGATATGCAATGTTCGTCTGATCTCCTCATCGCGACCAATCACAGGATCGAGTTTACCTTCAGCGGCCAGCTCATTCAGGTTCTTCGCATATTTCTTCAGCGACTGGTACGAACTTTCGCTTCCTTGTGAATTGACGGTACTTCCTTTGCGTGATTCCTTGATGGATTTAATCAGGTTCTTTTCATTCAGTCCGGCATCTTTCAGCATATTAGCGACGGCATCATTATTATTAAGGAGCCCTAACAGAAGATGTTCGAGCGAAATAAACTCATCGCCGAATTCTTTGAGAAAGGAACCTGCTTTCAAGGCAGTTTGATTCATCTCACGCGAAATAATCTGAGCGGCTTCACCGCTTACGACAGGAATTTTAGAAATCAATTCAGCATTCTTCTGATTCACAAAGGCCACATTCACGTCGTTCTTCTTCAGTAAGAATTCAATCGAACTGCTTTCTTCATCCATGATGGCTTTCAGCAAATGAGCAGTCTCTATTTGCTGGTTCTTGTTGTTAAACGCCATCTGCTGAGCCGCGGCTACTGCTTCCTGCGCTTTGATCGTGAAATTATTCAAGTTCATATAGGTTATGTTTTGCTAGTAGAGCAACAAACCACAATCCAAAGATCTTGAATGGCACAAAATGGCACAAGAATATTTTTTTTATGACGAAACAACTGATTTTAAGCAGACTATCTGCTATTATTTCAGAAAAAAATAATCCACAAACAAAGAAACAGATTATCCAACATATTCACCCCATATCGTACGCAAGGCATGCGCGATTTCACCCAGGGTGCAATGATGTTCAACCGCATCGATCACAAAAGGCATCAGGTTTTCGGTGGTCATAGCTTTGGTCTGAATCAATGCAAGACAAGCATCTACCTTAGCTTGATCCCTGTTTTGTTTAAAGAGTTTCAGTCGATCAACTTGTTGTTTTTCGATCGCTGCATCGATCTTCATGATAGGCGTCTTGCTAGTTTCCTTGCTGACATATTTATTGACGCCTACGATAATTTTTTCATTGCGTTCAAGTGCTTTTTGGAAAGTATAACTTGCACTGGCAATCTGTTCTTGTATAAAGCCTTGTTCGATGGCACTCACGGCACCACCCATGGCATCGATACGATCAATCAATTTATTCGCAGCAGCCTCAACTTCATTGGTCAGTGTTTCAATATAATACGAACCAGCCCAAGGATCAACAGTATCGCAAATACCACTTTCTTCCATGATAATCTGTTGCGTGCGCAATGCTATGGACGCAGCGGCCTCAGTAGGCAAACTCAAAGCTTCATCGAAACCGTTGGTGTGGAGACTTTGCGTACCTCCCATCGCGGCGGCTAAGGTTTGTACGGCAACACGCACGATATTATTCATGGGTTGTTGCGCAGTGAGTGTGCTTCCGCCTGTCTGTGTATGAAAACGAAGTTTCTGTGCGTCGATATTGGTAGCGCCTAATTCTTGGGTCATTTTCGCCCACATCCTTCTCGCTGCCCTGAACTTGGCGACTTCTTCAAACAGGTTATTATGCGCATTAAAGAAAAAGGATAAACGTTTTGCGAACACATTGATATCGAGTCCTTTTTCAATGGCAGCTTTCAAATAGGCCTTACCGTTTGACAAAGTAAACGCGAGTTCTTGTACAGCGGTGCTGCCGGCCTCACGGATATGATAACCCGATATGGAAATCGTATTCCATTTTGGGACTTCCTTACTGCAATATTCAAAAATATCGGTAATGAGGCGCATACTAACCTTAGGCGGATAGATAAATGTACCACGGGCAGCATATTCTTTTAGGATATCATTTTGTATGGTGCCTGCAATCTTTTTAATATCGGCGCCTTGACGTTTTGCTAATGCAATATAAAAAGCCAACAAAATAAACGCTGAGGCGTTGATGGTCATTGAGGTACTAACAGTCTCCAATGGAATGCCGTTGAATAAGCGTTCCATATCTTCAATTGAATCGATGGCTACCCCCACCTTACCGACCTCACCGGCCGCCATCACATCGTCACTATCGTAACCAATCTGAGTTGGCAAGTCAAACGCTACACTTAAGCCAGTGACACCTTGATTCAATAAGAAATGATAGCGTTCATTGGAGGCTTCGGCGGTGCTGAATCCTGCATATTGTCTGATTGTCCATGGTTTGTCGCAATACATACCTTCGTGCACGCCTCTCGTGAAGGGAAATTCACCGGGTTGTTCTGCTTCGATATGTGCGTGAGTATATAATTTCTTAATCTCTATTCCTGAGTCATTGATTCGCGTATTGTCTGACATAATGATCCTTTAATGGGAGGCAAATATAATTGATTTGCGCTGATGTCAGTTATCCGAAAATAATGACTGTAATGAGGGAGATTAGCGCGACATCATTTGCAGAGTCGATAAGTAAATTACCGACATAAAAATGATTGCTCATCACTAAGCACCCATTTTTTTACAGAAGAAATTATGACCACAAAATAGAATGTAAAGTCGTCAAGTATACCGTAACTTTGATCTCCATTGAATGCCAACAAGTATGCGAAAGGTTTTCGATGCAAGTTGGCAAAATATTCCAAACAACGCATTGATTCAATAATAACTTACGTATGATCAATAAGGTCGATATCATTACCAAAGCCTCTGGAATGCAGGTTCCTTTTTCTGCACAAAAACTGCGTACATCGCTTCAGCGAAGTGGTGCAAATGACGATCTTATCGTTTCGATTATAACAGAAGTTAAGAAGCAACTTTACCCTGGCATAACGACAAAAAAAATATACAAACTAGCACACGCCTTATTAAAAAAAGTATCCAAACCAACGGCAGCAAGGTATACGTTAAAAAATGCGATCATGGAACTTGGTCCTTCAGGGTTTCCTTTCGAAAGGTATTTTTCAGAAATCCTACAACATCAAGGCTATAGCGTTCGAGTTGGCGAAATCGTTGAAGGTCGCTGTGTGAAACATGAAATCGATGTGATTGCTGAAAAG
>CAIRSV010000147.1 GCA_903881265.1 uncultured Bacteroidota bacterium | reverse complement strand
GTTGAAAATTGATGGATTGCGAAAATCCTGTTGTCGATGCTAAAAAGCAAATAAGAATCAAGTAAGTTTTTTTCATGTTGTATTTTTTTTGAGTTGTTTGTTCAATAATGTTTGCTAACTAATGAATTATTGTTTCATGAATTTCGCAAATTGGCTCTTACCTTCTGCATCAGAAATTTTAACCATATACAAATTCACTGGTAATGTGTTGATATCAATCGCTTGGTTTCCTTTTGCTGTTGTAGACAATAGTTTAGCTCCGTTCATATTGAAAATTTCAACTTGGTACGTTGTTTTGCTATCGCCAATGATAAATAATTTGTCATCAGCAGGGTTAGGATACAATGTCGCTTGAGTTTTGCTGACAGTATTCAACCCAGAAGGTGCTTGGAAATTGACCGTATACATAGCAGTTCCTTTGTTGATAGTAGCATTCACGCAGAATGAATCGACACAACCATTGCCCATCACAACTAGACAAATGGTATAGTTTCCTGCAGCAGCATACGTGTGTGAAGGATACGCTCCGCTTCCGTTTGCACTGCCGTCGCCCCAAATCCATGTATAAGAAAGACCTGCACCTGTGCTAGTGTTTATGCCAATATACGTGTGAGGTGCTGCACCTGAAGCTGTATCAGGATAGACAAAGAAGCTGGCATTGCAAGGATTGCTTGAACTACCTGTAACAGTTTGCCAAGTAGAATCAGAGCAACCATTAGGATTTGGACTCGTTACGCTCAATGATACCACATAAGGTCCGGCTGTAGGGAATGTATGTGTTGCATTTTGTGTTGTACCATATGGCGTTCCGTCGTTCCAATACCACAGATAGCTTAAATTAGAGCCTGTGCTTGTGCTTGTAAAATCAAATGTATTGGCTGCTGAGGTATTGACAGCATATGTAAAGCTTGCACTGCAAGGTGTCGTGCCGGCAATCGTAACGGTATTGCAAGATGTATCGATACATGGGCCACCTAGTGTAGATGTAGAAGAATCTTGTACTGTTAGGCAAACAGTATACACACCCGGTGCATTGTAGGCGCAGGTAGTTTGTGTACCATAGCCACTAGTGCCGTTTCCAAAGCTCCACGTAAAAGACTGTGTATTATTGATAGTTGTTGAGTTGCTATAGAAGGTAACCACACCGCTAGGCGATACGGTATAAGAGAATGCAGCATTGCAAAGCATCTGTGCATTCGAGTTAAAGGCTGCCATAACAAACATGGCGAATAAGAGGATTCTTGTTTTCATAATTTTGTGTGTATAGTTTAAAAATAAAATTGTTTGCAAGTGAAGACGATAAAGTTGATTGCTTTGTTAGTGAAGCTGAAAAAAAATTATGTATATCGAGCGAGCAATGATACGAATTGACTTCAATTTATTATAACCTAACTTATTGTACGAATGGCTTGTTAGGTATTTTGTCGTTTCACTTCCTTTAATATCTTTGTCCTTGAACTAATTGAACGCACTAAAATGAAACGACTTTTCTCGGTCCATTATAACGACCATGCTCTTGATATCGGATTTTTTTTACTGCGCATTGCAGTGAGTCTCGCTATGATTTTTTATGGTTTTCATAAACTTACCCATTTTACCGAGATGGCACAAGAAGATTTTTGGGTGAAGGATATTAATTTTATGGGCAAAGGAGGCGCAGTGTCATTAGCATTGACAGTCTTTGCTGAGTTTTTCTGCAGTCTCTTTATTATACTAGGCTTTTGCACACGAATCAGTCTTATACCGTTGTTGTTTTGCATGGGCTATATCGTGGCTATTGTCGATAAGTATGAAATTGTTTCCTCAGGGAAACATGGTCATGAATTGAATCATGCATTTTTCTATTTTGTTATTTATCTTGTGTTATTGCTTTCAGGTCCTGGGAAATGGAGCATCGACCGATTGATTTCAAGATAAATATCCAATGGCAACTGTCATCTTGTAATACCAATCGGTATAATTATATTTGCCAGATGAACAAACGGGAAATACTCGAACAGAAAATAGCCGATGCGCAAGTAGGCGGTGGTGAAGCACGTATTCAAAGTCAGCATAAGAAAGGCAAACTCACTGCTAGAGAGCGTGTCAATATACTAATGGATGAAGGTTCATTTGAAGAAATAGGTATGTTGGTTACCCATCGAAGTACTGATTTCGGAATGGAAAAGGAACAGTATCTTGGCGATGGTGTGGTGACAGGCTATGGCACTATCAATGGTCGCTTGGTATATGTGTTCTCGCAAGATTTTACAGTATTCGGTGGCAGTCTCAGTGAAACACACGCCGAGAAGATTTGCAAAATCATGGATTTAGCTATGGAAAACGGAGCGCCCGTGATTGGTCTCAATGACAGCGGTGGCGCACGAATTCAAGAAGGTGTTGTTTCTCTTGGCGGCTATGCCGATATATTTTATAGAAATACGAGAGCATCAGGCGTTATACCTCAGCTCTCAGCTATTATGGGGCCATGTGCAGGTGGTGCCGTGTATTCGCCAGCTATCACCGATTTTATTCTGATGGTAGAGCACACGTCGTATATGTTTGTGACTGGGCCGAATGTTGTCAAGACAGTCACCCATGAGGATGTCACAAGTGAAGAATTAGGTGGAGCGCATACACATGCAAGTAAAAGTGGCGTCACGCATTTTGCCTG
>CAIRSV010000146.1 GCA_903881265.1 uncultured Bacteroidota bacterium | reverse complement strand
GCCTTGTATTTTATGATTACATGACCACGGTTTTTTAGCTGTCAGAATAATTTTTCTTATATTTGAGTTTCTAACATTCTCAGTCAATTAAAAAAATAGTGTAATGCAAACAGTAACAATCGATATTCTGAATACAAAAGTTGTACGACTATTGCAAGACCTTGAACTCATGCAATTAATTCGTTTGAGAAAGGATAAGATGAAGACAACAAATTTAAATATCGAAATTTCTAAGTACAAGGGGGCAATGACAAAGCAGCCGTTAAGTGAAATCGACAAGCAATTAAGTGAATTAAGGAACGAATGGGAATGAACTACCTTTGGGATACGAATACCGCTATCTATTATTTACAGCAGCATTTTCCTCCTTCATCTGAAAAATTCATTGATGAACTGCTGATAAATAAACAACCTATTATTTCTGTTATTACGGAGATTGAACTGCTTTGCTGGAAATCGTCAAAAGAAGAAGATTTAAAAGTATTGCGCGATTTTATTAATGTTGCACTCGTTATAGAATTGGATCAAGACATAAAATTTAAGACTGCCGATATACGCAAAGCACATCGAATTAAACTTCCAGATGCAATAATTGCGGCTACAGCAAATGTCTATCAACTTACTTTATTAACCCGAAACGTAAGTGATTTTGATGGAATCAGTGGATTAGAAATTATGAATCCATGGGAAAAATAATACCAACGCGATTTCGTAGATAGACCAAATCTCACAGTGGCTTATGCCGGTTGAATAACTGCTTAGCACAATGCAATTGGTCTATTTCAGATATCACATCGATATAATTGTTACTCATATAAACCACTTTTTGTTGTCCCATAAAAAATGAAAGACTTGATATCATTGACGATAAACGGAATATATGTGCCCTGACAAAGACACATCCGCTTCTTAAAAGTCCTGATTACAAGGATTTTTTTTATACCGGAATATCGTACGACGAGCATAGATATAATTTCTGCATAAAAAAACCTCTCTTCCTACGAAGAGAGGCGTTTCTCACTCACTCAAATCACAAGGTATAGGTCGCAGTTGGTTTAAGCCTTTGATGGTAACTATCGTTTCTTGTGTTGCCACAATTCGATTTGCTACCAATGTTGGGTTTGATAGACAATGTCATGCCTATAAAACCATATTGCCTGACAAGTATTTATCTTTCTTGCTAAAAAAAACGCAGCTGCTCACTATTTTTCTGATGCCGCAAACTTAAAAAGGAAACCTATTCAAACTTGAGAAAAAACATGAACACATCATTCTAATGTATGAATGCATCATTCTAATGTATGAATGAGTTTTTTCTACGCTGTAAAACAATCGAGGAAGGCCTTTTTTTTACATTGTTCCTTACATTTCCTTTGATGATGACAAGACAGAAGGGTAAGCTTATTGTGATTTTTTGAGACGGGTAACACACCCTTGTGTTCAAACGAAAGGACAATTAATCGAGAAATCGATTGTACACATCATTCTTTCTGCTGTTTGATACAGGCACTTCCACATTATTGATTAATAATAGACTCATTGGTTGGTTACGAAGTAATTTTATGACGCCCTTAATACGCACGATATGTGATTTATGCACTCGAAGAAAATCGGCTGATGGTAAACGCGTTTCATAATAGCTCAGGGATTTTGACGTCATATGCTCTTGTTCGTTCGTTGTAGTGATAAAGGTATAGTTACCATCTGATTTTAAATGAAGGATATCGTTGATGGGAATAATCTCTATATAGTCTTTATGGTAAACGTTAATATACTGTCCATATGGACGTGGACCTCGTTTCTCCAATTGAAGTTTACACATTTCGGTCGCGGCAATAAATTCTTTAATTGAAATAGGTTTGAGTAAATAGTCCATCACTCGTATTTTGGCCGCTTGCACGCCAAATTTTTCATGTGCCGTCGTCATCACTACCATGAGGTCGGGTTGATGAATGGCATCAATGATATCGAACCCGGTTTTGTCGTGAAGGATGCCATCCAAAAAAAGTAGATCTGGCATTTTATCAATGATTATTTCAATGGCTTCGTCTACATCTTCCGCCATCCCGACTACATCAATGAAAGGTGCGTATTTGCTGCAGAAGGCCTGAATAAGGTCGATATTCATCGGGTCGTCATCGACAATAATTGCTCGCATCGTGTTGAGGGTTAAAAAAAATGAAGGTATGAAGTTGAACG
>CAIRSV010000145.1 GCA_903881265.1 uncultured Bacteroidota bacterium | reverse complement strand
ATTAATGATATAATCCTCAGTCTCGCCGTAACCATACGAAAGACATGGCGTAATAAGTGTACCATACAACCCTTCTGCCTCGATGATTCGCATGCCTGTAGGTCCAGTAAGTGCAGTGCATGGAATAGTGACATTGCCTATCACATAGCGCGGACCATCAAGAGCTAAATTCTCTACGAATACTTTTTCACCTGCATCTGCAAATGAACCGTTATGATTAAAATCAATCCATATGGCAGCAGCAAACGAATAGTAAGGTGCCAAATCGCAATCATCAATCTGAATACTAAAAGGGACGGTGGATTCTAATTCCACCGATGTTAATGCTCCCAGTGGATGAAAATTGGCATATTTATTGAGCACAGATCCTGGACCAGGCGCAGCAACATTGCAATCTGATACATTCGTCGTGCCATTAAACATAAACGAAAAAATATCATCATCCGTCTCACTCACTGCGGAACTAGCACAATAACAATCTATGAATGAATTCATTCCGATAGTGATTGGCGTTGAATTCGTTGTCAAGGATGAATTAGTGCAAGTGACGGCACAATAATATGTTTCAGCAGTAAACATATTGGGCGTTGTGTATGAATACGAACTTGCTCCTGGTATCATACCCGTGCTATTATACCATTGATATTGAATACCGGTTCCTGTCACTGTATTCTGAAGTGTCAGAAATACATTGCTTCCCGAACACACATTCGCTGCGCTTGCAATTGTATTGCCCGGATTCGGAGCGCCTGAACAAAAAGTAGTTGGTGTGATATTAATGACATAATCTTCAGTCTCACCCCAAGAATAGGACATACACGGATTGGTGATTGGCGCACTCTGTTCTGATGTAATAACACGAACAGCGACGTAACCTGTCGCAGCAGTTGCTGGAATAACAATAGTACCTGTTTCGGTATGCGCACCGGTCAATGTAATAGGTGATGAATAGACAAGCTCACCTGGATCTGAAAAGGATGCATTTTGATTGTAATCAATAAAAATAGCACTCATATTTGGATAAGAACTTAAACAGGTTCCAATCTGGATCGAAAACGGCACCGTCGAACCTTTCTCAACAGAAGGCGCAGGCACACTCTGATAATTTGAATACATCTGTGCAACAGAGCCCGGACCCGGGGCTAGCGTTGAACAATTGGAGGAATTATTCAATGTGGAGAATGTAAAATTATAAATATCTTCATCAGCCGTTGAAACAGCGCCGCTTGCACAAATACATTTATACGCAGGATTCATTGGCATTAAAAACGGGGCAGACGTATCAGATGCAGGACCAATAGCACATCGGGCTATACAACGATAATAGGTATTTGAAGTTTGCGTTGAGGTTTGACTTGCTGAAGTACCAAGATTCGTAACATTTAATGTAAAGGCAGCATCATCAGCACGCTGCCATTGATAGGTAATGCCTGAACCTGAAAGCGTATTGGCAATACCCATCGTGAAGGATGTTCCAGTACATACACCTTGTACCAGCGAAACGACACCACCTGTTGCAGGTATGCCTTGACAAGCCGGCACTGTCACATAGGTGATTTGTATAGTTGGTCTAAAATCACCCAAACTGCTACCATTCGTCAACGTCGTTGCATTCGATAATGCGACAGACCCAATAGCACCCATGGCTTTTCCGGCAGATGCAATTCGATAAAAATTAATCGCTGTACCAGTTTGAGCACCTACTCTCGTCCAATCGGTCAAAATCTGAAGGTTGCCACCCGTGTAAGTAAATGTATCATTACCCGGCACATTGAATTGCGCAGCCATATACGTACCCGATGCATTGAGTATAGAATAATTCGCATTCGAATACGTTTGTGTCATTCCATTCACGAGCGTCCCCCAGGTAGTCAAATTAGTGAGACTGCTCGCTGTCGTATTTTTCATCCATAGGTTGAATGTATTTGGCGAAGCAATGGTGCCACCAGTAGATCTTAACCATGCCACCTTCACAATCTTAGAACCCGATGGTATGCCCAGTTCAGCGGCGGTATAAATATATGCATACCGTGAAAATTTATTCAAACTTGCACTGCTGCCTGTCCAAATCGGACCATAGGTTGCAGCGCCTGTGCCTGATGTTGGCCCAATGACTGAGGTTAAGATAGTCTGCGATTTTGCCATTGGAAGACCCAGAAAAAAACAGCTTAAAAAAGAGACCAATAACACTTGATCAGTCAAGACTTTTATTGTTGACCAAAGTCGATGTGAAGAGGGTAAATAAAATTTCATATTATATTTTTTGATGCAACGTAACAAAACCAACTAAAATTAGCCATTTGAGTGTTGCAAATTACGTAATTAACTTTAAGATATTAATAACAAATCTAGACAAATTAAGATAAAATGCAAAGACTATCCAACAGTTCATCCATCGCTAATCAAATCGTCTAGGCCTTCTTGCGAGCAAATAGGTTAGCTATTTTTCTGTATGTTTGTGTAATTGACCTTGAGCGAAATGCTATCTTGTACTTCATT
>CAIRSV010000144.1 GCA_903881265.1 uncultured Bacteroidota bacterium | reverse complement strand
GTTTAACTCTTGCAAACTAGTAAAACAGCTGAATGTGTGGTCTTTTATTTCTGTTCCTTTGAATGGTAGTTGCAGTTTAATCATATACCGCATCCTATTTAATAGTTGGAAGTTGTCTTCGGTTGTTTGATTTGATGAACTATATTTTCCGATAAACCGTTGTTCTAGCATAAATCGGTGAGAAAAATCGACGATCCCTTCTTTATGTGAAAGTTGCACCATTTCAAAAATTCTATGTTCGGTAAAATCCTTACCGTATCCATTGATAGGGTATTCGCCATACGGAAATGTTTCTATCCATGCATAACCTACTCTGAACATTATTCTTGTGTTCACATTGTAGTTCACTCCAATTCGTAAAAGGCTTTGTTGCCAATCTGTAAGTATGTTATTTCTGCGACACTGGTATTCAGTATGGATGCCAATTTTTTTAGTCACTTTGAACGTGCCAAAATAATTGTACCAACCAATGGAGTTGCTTGTGTTTAAGCGGTTATGTTGTCCAAAGGCAGCTTGATTCAAGATGAACAAGATAGCAGTGACTATACATACGGATTTTACATTCATGATTATACTTTTTACATACTGCCTGCGCCTTTGTGTGTTGCTTAGTTCGCTTGGCCTATGGGTTCGAAAGTACTTGATTCGATCTAGGTGCCCAAAAAAGTCGTTAGAAATTCTATGGAAGTCAGGTTTATTGAATTGATGAAAGCCATGTGAAACTAATATAAGCAGAGCTTCAATGCGAGTTGTGATCCCTACGTCAATGCTACCCAAATCGTTCAGTGTACAAACTTTATTTTACCTCAATGTGCCTGCGATGACGCGGATGTTCAAATCTTCCTATTTCAAGATGATTTACATTACCTTTGCGCCCATTAAAAAAATAGAAAAAGTACACAATGGCATTACAAGTAGGTATCGTCGGACTTCCGAATGTTGGTAAATCAACTCTTTTCAACGCAGTTAGCAACAATGCAAAAGCGCAAGCATCAAATTATAGATTCTGTACGATCGACCCGAATGTAGGTCAGGTCGATGTGCCCGATGCTCGTATGGATAAATTAGCCGAATTGGTGAAACCCAACCGCACCTTGCCAACGACGATTGAATTTGTCGATATTGCCGGTCTTGTCAAAGGTGCAAGCAAAGGTGAAGGTCTTGGAAATAAGTTTCTTGCTAATATTCGCGAGGTGGATGCGATTGTGCATGTAATCCGCTGCTTTGAAGATGAAAATATTCTTCGTGAAGAAGGACCTATTAATCCTGTTGCTGACAAGGATATTATTGATACCGAACTTCAATTGAAAGATCTTGATAGTATCGAAAAAAAGATTGGCAGATTAGAGAAAATGGCGAAAGCCGGTGATGCGAAATCAAAGACCGAATTAGACGTGGTGATGCGTTGCAAAGAACAGCTCGATAATGGAAAGAATCTACGGGAACTTCATTTAAGCGAAGAAGATAAGACTGCTATCTACGATTTGTTTTTATTGAGTGATAAACCTGTTTTGTATGTGGCTAATGTCGATGAAGCATCTATCCATACAGGGAATAAATTTTCTGAGGCATTAAAAGAAGCTGTGAGAGCCGAAGGAAGCGATGTCATCGTGATGAATAATTCGATTGAAGCGCAGATTTCTGAAATGGACAATGACGACGACAAGGAATTGTTTTTAGGTGAATATAATCTCGCTGAGCCTGGCTTGAATCGATTGATTCGAACAGCCTATCAATTATTGAATTTAATAACATACTTCACAGCCGGTGTGCAAGAAGTGCGCGCATGGACTATACACACAGGTTGGAAAGCACCTCAGGCGGCCGGTGTCATTCACACCGATTTTGAGAAAGGCTTTATCAAAGCGGAAGTTATTGCCTATGACGATTTTGTTCAATACGGTAGCGAAGCGGCTTGTAAAGAATCAGGTAAATTACGTATTGAAGGTAAAGAGTATGTTGTAAAGGATGGTGATGTGATGCACTTCCGTTTTAATGTGTAGGCATCGCTTTCTTTAACGACGAATTCATACCATTGATTTCTTCTTGAAACGACGATAATTAAAACAAACCATTTACTTCGGCATCGATGATGCTGATTACTTTAGCAAGGTCTTCTTTGTTATCTGCATAATTAATTTTATCGATATCGATCACAATCATCTTGCCGTCTTCGTATTTGTCGAGCCAGTTATTATAGTACTCATTAAGACGCTTTAAGTAATCGAGGCGTATATTTTCTTCATATTCGCGACCACGTTTTTGAATTTGCCCCACCAATGTTGGTACGCTTGCTTTTAAATAAATCAAGAGGTCGGGAGGATTCACCATCCCTTTTAACGTTTCGAAAAAGTTTTTGTAGTTCTCGAAGTCGCGTTTCGACATCAAGCCCATTTCGTGCAGGTTGGGCGCGAAGATATAGGCATCTTCATAAATCGTACGATCTTGTATCACAATCTGATTGCCTTTCTGTATGTCAACCAATTGACTCAGTCGACTGTTAAGGAAGAAGATTTGAAGATTAAAGCTCCAACGATGCATGTCGTTATAAAAATCATTGAGGTAGGGGTTATTTTCTACATCTTCAAAATGAGGCGACCAATTGAAATGTTTGGCTAATATTTTTGTG
>CAIRSV010000143.1 GCA_903881265.1 uncultured Bacteroidota bacterium | reverse complement strand
TTTATATACAATTTTAAATAGCATAGCTGTTCGCTGATACGCAGCACCTATTCAGGTTCAAAGCCAAGCATAAACGAGAATTTGGTAGCTTGTCCGAATTTAGTACCCGGTGTCAATCGGTCTAATCCCAAACCATAATCAAGTCCAAGCAAACCAAACATAGGTAAAAATACGCGCACGCCCAAACCAACCGAACGTTTTAACTGGAAGGGGTTGAAACTCTTAAACCCGTCCCACGCATTCGCTGCTTCGAAAAATCCTAAGCCATAAATCGTAGAGGATGGATTAAGTGAGAATGGATAACGAACCTCTGCCTGATATTTATTGAAGATGGTAGCACCTGCAGTACTTGAATAGATTTCATAACCTCGTTGTGCAATGATATCACGACCGTAAATCGTGAAACCTGAAAGTCCGTCGCCACCAACCTGAAAGCGCTCAAATGGCGATTGAAGCAGTGAGTTATAATAACCTAGATAACCATGTTTGGTTGCAAGTTTTAAAATCAAATTGCCCTTGATACGCTGATACCATTCAGCAGTGAAACGATACTTATGATATTCGATCCACTTGTACTTATCCGATGCGGCCAAATTGGTGTAATCCTTATTACTAAACATTGAATAGGGCAATGTAAACTGTCCAATCAACGAAATATTAGAACCGCTTCTAGGATACAAAGGCTGATCGACCGAATAACGGGCCAAGGTAATTTTGGCGCTTAGGTTGTTGGCAGTACCTCTTGTAAAATCTTCGAAGAAGGTATAATCCTTGATATTGTAAAGCTGATAGTTAAGTCCGTATGAAAGGACAAAGTTATCATCCGGCCATTTCAAGCGTTTACTCAAACTCGCACTTGCCCCTATCGTGGTCATATGCCCAAGCACATTGGATCCCTGATTACCGGCAAATAACGTACGATAGATATTCACAGACAATGAATTTGGTTTTTTGCCACCAAGCCAAGGTTCTGTAAATCCTGCGGTGATAGAATTATACCATTTACCATTTGCTTGTCCACGAATAGATAATTTTTGTCCATCACCCATAGGAAGCGGATCCCATGACTTGAGTTTGCCAATATCTTTTAAGGCAAAGTTATTAAACGACACCCCTACCGTACCCGTAATACCTAAGCCACCGCCAAAGCCGGCCTGCAATTCGAGCTGATCGGCGGATTTCTCTGTCATTGTATAATCGATATCCACCGTGCCATCAGGATGCGGCACTGGAACGATACCAATTTTCTCGGCGTCGAAGAAACCTAGATTCGCAATCTCACGTTGAGAGCGCATAATATCCGTGCGACTAAATTTACTACCCGGCAAGGTTCTCAGTTCGCGTCTAATCACATGCTCGTGGGTCTTGTCGTTACCGCTGATATTGATATTGCGCAGTGTGTATTGCTCACCTTCGATAATTTTTACTACATAATTGATGGTATCATTGATAATCGATTTTTCTTCGATATCGGTATTGAAGCCCAGGTAACCATCATCAAGATACATAGCCCCGATGTCATCGCCATCCGCAGTTTGTATCTTACCGATACGCTTATAGAGTAGCTCTTGATTAAACATATCACCTCGCTTGATACCCAAAATTTTCGTCAGCTCATCAGATGAATATTTTGTATTTCCTTTCCATTCGATATCACCGAAATAATATTTATTGCCTTCTGCCAACTTGATATCAATATTCTTGTGCCCGTTCAACGCTGTATACATCGTATCGGCTAATATACTAGCATCCCTGTATCCGATCGAGTTATAATATTCAAGCAGATGTTCTTTATCCTCTTCATATTTTTTAGCAGTGAATTTTGATGCTGAAAAAACGCCATAACGGAAATAAGGATCAAGGATCTGTGCTGTTTTTGACACGGATAAAAATCCACGTCCTTTGAGGTAGCCATTGAAGTCCCTGACATTGGTACCATAGATGCTCTCTTTATCGGCGCCAAAGAATGAAATTCGTGCCATTTCTTTGGTTCCTTTCATCGACTTTTTAAGCTTGACAAGACTGGCATTTTCGTTACCGAAGATATTGATTTGATTGATTTTTACTTTAAGGCCTTTGTCGATATGGAAGGTCAGAATCACGGTATTCACCAAGCTCGTATCAGGCGTTTCGGTAATGAATGTCGTGCTATTGGTAAAGCCTTTTTCAGCGTAAAACTTTCGGATTTTTTCGATGGCGTTTTGTTTGGTAGATTCTGTCACTACTTTTGATTTCACCAATCCAATCTTTTCTTTAAGCTCTTTCGCGTCGTTATCCTTAATGCCTTTAAAATTAAATTTCGATAATCGGGGACGTTCGGTGATATGGATATCGATGAAGATTTTGTCGCCTTGAATACGGTCGGCATTGATTTCAATATTAGAGAAAAGGCTTTGTTTCCAAAGGTTTTGGATGGCCTTCGAAATTTTCTGGTCATTGGGCAATTTGATTTTATCGCCTGCAGAGATCCCTGAAATAGAAATCAGCAACTCCTCATCGAGATATTTGGATCCGCTAACGGAAATGCCGCCTACTATATACTCCGACGAAGCCCCTAGTAAGGATGTTTTCTTTTCTTTTTTCGAATTAAGTCCGATTTGCGCGTTCATCACATTGGTGAATGCAAGTGTGCAGACTAATAGAATTAGTTTATTGAAAGATTGATTCATGCTCAAATTAATTGTTCGCTGATTTTTCCAAATCGGCGTTCTCTGTTTTGGTAATTTAAAATAG
>CAIRSV010000142.1 GCA_903881265.1 uncultured Bacteroidota bacterium | reverse complement strand
TCGAACTCGTCATTCCTCCGTGAAAGGGAGGCGTCTTAACCGATTGACCAACGCGGCTTTTTTCGATTGGAGCGCAAATGTAGGGTAAAGTTTTTTTTTTACAAAATATTATCATTCAAAAACTTGAACTTAATTGCTATTCCCATTTCATAGCCTTAGTTTTGCAGCCTCTTATCAAATTTTAAAATAAAAAAATATCATGAGTACTATCAAAGTCGCCATTAACGGTTTCGGACGCATAGGTCGCCTCGTTTATCGTCAAATTTATAACATGGAAGGTATCGAAGTCGTGGCTATTAACGATTTGACAAGCCCAGCTACGCTTGCCCACTTATTAAAGTACGACTCTGCGCAAGGTCGATTTAATCATACTGTAACGAGTACCGACAATGCCATTCAGGTGAACGGTGACGAAATTAAGATATACGCTCAAAAAGATCCTTCACAAATTCCATGGGGCGCACATCAAGTCGATGTCGTGTTGGAATGTACTGGTTTCTTTACAGATAAAGATAAAGCAATGGCGCATATTACAGCAGGCGCAAAGCGTGTGGTCATCTCAGCACCTGCTACCGGAGATCTTAAAACAGTTGTATTCAATGTCAACCACGAAATCTTGGATGGCACTGAAACCGTCATCTCTTGTGCTTCTTGTACAACCAATTGCTTGGCGCCTATGGCTAAAGTATTGAATGACGAATATGGTATCGTCACAGGTATCATGACAACTATTCATGCCTATACCAACGATCAAAATACATTGGATGCCCCTCATCCTAAAAATGATTTACGTCGCGGTCGTGCGGCAGCTGCTAATATCGTACCAAACTCTACTGGCGCTGCAAAAGCCATTGGGTTGGTATTACCTGAGTTGAAAGGCAAGTTAGATGGTAGCGCTCAACGTGTACCAACAATTACTGGTTCATTAACTGAGTTAACAACAATACTAACTAAAAAAGTAACAGTTGAAGAAATCAACGCCGCTATGAAAGCTGCTTCTAATGAAAGTTATGGCTACACAGAGGATGAAATTGTGAGCACAGATATCATCGGCACCATGTTTGGTTCTTTATTCGATGCAACACAAACGAAAGTAATGACAGTTGGTGATGCTCAAATGGTAAAAACTGTCTCTTGGTATGATAATGAAAACAGCTACGTAAGCCAATTAGTGCGCACCTTGAAGTACTTTGCTGGAAAAATGTCGTAACTGATTCTACTACTAGTCTTGCAATCCCCGTCTTAATCGACGGGGATTTTTTTATACGGAAAACCTTACCTTTGGGATTCAAATAAATTAGATGAACAAATTACTTCTTTTAATATTCCTTGTTGCCCTCAACCTTTCTGCTGCTGCAGAAAAGAAAACACCAACTGAAAAGGCGAAGGGCAAAACAGACGAAATGCAACAGAATCTTCAATTAAGCCCTGAACAAACGAAGAAAATCTATGACATTAATCTAAAAGCATATACCTCCATATCCGAATATGATGCGACAAATCCGAGCAAGAAATTAAAAAAGAAACAGAAAGAAATTGTACAGGATTTACGAGATGACCAATATAAAAAAACACTAACAACAGCGCAGTACAAAAAGTACAAAGACATTAAAAAGAAAGAAAAGGAAGAGGAAAAGAAACTGAAAGAACAAAAACCTGACAAGAAAAAGTAACGCCTTATATCACTTTTTTCATATTACTGACGTCGCTGACGAACTCCACTGTGAAGCACACAAAATTAGTATTCCTCTTCATTTTTATTGCAAGCAAAAGTGCAACTGCCCAAACATACAGTATGAATGAACGCTGTTTGTCTGCTTATCAACGCTTTATGGAAATGAATGTCAATCAAGGTAGAATCCTTTTGGCACAGGAAATAAAATCAAATCCTAAAAATGCATTGCCATTGGTGCTTATCAACTATGAAGACTTCATCAGTCTTGTATTCAATGAAAATCCTGACGAATACAACAGACGATTGCCGCTTAAGGATAAACGCTTAGCGTTGTTGGAAAACACAGATAGAAATTCGCCTTATTATTTGTTCTCAAAAGCACTACTCTATTTTCAATGGAGTATGATACAGATTAAGTATACAGATTATTGGAATGCAGCCTGGGATTTTAGAAAGTCGTATTTTTTGTTTCAAGAAAACAAGAAGAAGTTTCCTGATTTTCCATACACTGATATTTTCTTAGGGGCTCAGGAAACAGTCATCAGCACGATTCCGAAAGGATATAAATGGATATCGAACATCATGGGCTTGAAAGGCCATATGCAACATGGTCTGTCCTTATTAAAATCAAGCATCAACAACTCCAATAAACCCTTTAAAGAAGAAGCTTTTCTGTACCTCGTGTACCTGAAAAATTATATTGAAAATGATATTGAGGGCGCAAGTCAACTTATAAAAAACCATCAGCTTGATGTAAAAAACAATCAACTCTTCTGCTTTATGTCGGCGAATCTTGCATTAAACAATAAAAACGCAGCACTGACAGAATCTATTCTTCTCAATAGAAACAAAAGCACCGACTATATCCCTTTTCCAATGCTTGAATATGAATTAGGGGATGCGAAGCTCAGACGATTGGCACCTGATGCCGCCTTTCATTTTCAACAATTCATCGCAACCTCAAAAAGTAATTTCTATATCAAAGACGCTTGCATGAATCTGGCCTATTGCTACTATTTGCAGGGCGATATGAAACGTGCGAATCAGTATAAAGAAAAAATAAAATTGATCGGCAAGACAGAATGCGATGCCGACAAACAAGCGCAACAATTTGCAGAAACCGGATCATTTCCCGATAAAGATCTTTTGAAAGCCCGATTAATGAACGACGGAGGATACAACGATAAAGCCTTGGACATTTTACAAGCCAAAACGATCAACAATTTTAAAAAAGAGAATGAAAAATTAGAGTATATCTATCGATTGGGCCGGATCTATGACGAACTTGGGCAAGATGAGAACGCCATGAAATATTATAATCAAGCCATACAAATGGGAAGGCACTCCACTGAATATTTTGCATCGAGGGCCGCCTTGCAAGCTGGTATCATAGTTGAACACAAAGGTCAACGAAAAGAGGCCTTGGACTATTTTCAACAAGTTCTCGATATGGATGACCACGAATTTAAAAACTCAATTGATCAACGTGCCAAGGCTGGTATCAACCGTTTGAGCGGGCATTAAGCGCCTTTCTAAGGTGGATAATTTTATGCCTATCGGGCAATTATTTTTTCATCATTAAGTACCTATCTTTGTTGCCGTGCTGCAAAAACTTCATATTAGAAATTACGCCATTATTGAGGAAATTGAAATTTCGTTTCGACATGGGCTCACTATTATCACCGGCGAAACGGGTGCTGGTAAGTCTATTCTCATTGGCGCGTTATCACTTATTCTTGGCGAACGAGCCGATTCGAAAATGTTATTGAATCAGGAAGAAAAATGTATGATCGAGGGCACGTTCGATATTCGTACAAACGAAAATGCCAAACAATTTCTGATACAACACGATATTGAAGCAGACAACGAATTAATTATACGTCGGGATATTGCCGGCAATGGCAAGTCAAGGGTATTCATCAATGATACACCTGCCACGCTTAATTTGTTATCCACGCTAGCTTCGACATTAATTGATTTACATCGACAGTTTGATACACAAGAATTGCAGCAGACTTCAGAACAACTGCATCTTATTGATGAAGTATGTAATAACAAAGCCATACTAACAGCGTATCAGTCGGCCTATAAACATTGGAAATCGTTACAGCATCAGTATCAGCTTTTAGTTGAAAAAAACAGGATCATCAAACAGGAACTCGATTATCATCAATTTCTGTTTACCGAATTAGAAACGTTTAATCCAATAAAAAATGAACTTGAGGATATTGAGAGCGAGTTGGATATACTGAATAACAGCGAAGCCTTGAAAACAAATTTGCAGTCGGCCTTATACATCCTCAAGGATAGTGAGGATCCGCTACTTGCCCAACTTAAACATATCATTCAACAACTTGAACCGCACGCAGATAAAATTCGTTCGCTCAATGACATCAAGTTGCGAATTGATACCACACGCATCGAGTTGAAAGAAATTAGTTCAGAACTTGACGATCTATATGACCGCACGCATTATGATGAAGCAAGAATAACGCAGTTAACCGATCGCCTTAATGAAGGAAATCGATTACTAAAAAAACATGGTACCAATAGCACGAATGCATTATTGGAACTAAAAGCGTCATTGCAAGAAAAAATCAGTCATGCGGTGACGGCTGATGAACAAGAACAAGAATTTTTTAATAGCATCAAGGAAGAAGCGGCAGATGTAACTAGATTAGCTGCGCAACTTTCATCAGCCAGAAAAAAAAGTCTTTCGGCAATTGAAGAACACGTGAATGCATTACTTAAAAAAGTTGGGATGCCAAATGCCGCTATTCAACTTTCAATGACAATCGTTGAATTGAATACGACGGGCATGGATAAGATTGATATACTTTTTGATGCCAACAAAACCGGAAAATTTGCATCAATTTCCAAAGTAGCATCAGGTGGCGAATTGAGCAGGCTAATGTTATGTATCAAATCATTGTTGGCACATTCAACATCCTTACCAACATTAATTTTTGACGAAATCGATACAGGCATTTCGGGTGAAACTGCGTTGCAAGTAGGTGCCATCATGAAAGAATTGTCACAGCATCATCAGCTCATTTGCATCACGCATCTACCTCAGATTGCGGGCAAAGCCAATCAACATTTATATATCTATAAAGAAGAGAACAATCACGGTGCCATTATCACACATATGAAGCAACTCAGTGATGATGAACGTGTTGATGTCTTGGCCGAAATGTTGAGCGGCAAAGAGTCGTCATCACAGGCGAAAGAAATGGTGAAACAACTGATGAAATAGCCCTGATTATTATTCATTGTTCCGATAAAAAAACCAACATATTGCACTATTTTTACGCGATTAATTTTATAATCTATTCTATCATATGGCATACAATTTATTAAAAGGAAAAAGAGGAATTATTTTCGGCGCATTAGACGAAAAATCGATGGCTTGGCAAATCGCACTCAAATGTTTTGAAGAAGGTGCCACCTTCACATTAAGCAATGCACCTATCGCCTTGAGGATGGGGAAAATCAATGAACTTTCGGCGGCTTGCGGCAACGCAGTTGTAATAGGTGCAGATGCCACATCGTTGGAAGACCTTGAAAATGTGTTTACCAATAGTATGGAAATCCTAGGCGGTAAAATTGATTTCGTGCTGCATTCGATTGGCATGAGTCCTAACGTGCGCAAAAACATTCCGTATACTGAAACCAATTATGATAATTTCCTCAAGACAGTCGACATTTCTGCCTTGTCTTTTCATAAAGTGATGCAATCGGCCATGAAACTTGACGCATTAAACGAATGGGCTTCCGTTGTTGGCCTTTCGTATATCGCGGCTCAACGAACATTCCCAGGCTATAATGATATGTCAGATGCGAAAGCCTTATTAGAAAGTATCGCACGAAGTTTTGGTTTTCAATACGGATTTAAGAAAAAAGTGCGTGTCAATACGGTTTCGCAATCACCAACTAAAACCACCGCTGGTAGTGGCGTTGCAGGATTTGATGCCTTTTACCATTATGCAGAAAAACTTTCTCCACTGGGCAATGCAAGTGCAGAAGAATGTGCCGATTATGTAGTCACCTTGTTTAGCGACCTTACTAGAAAAGTGACAATGCAAAATCTTTTCCATGATGGCGGCTTCTCCTTTACAGGCGTAAGCACCGAATTGGTTGAACAAATGATGCTAAATAAATAAGCCATGAAAGTACTTAGTCAAGTATGTTTCCTCGCAACCTTGCTATGCACACTTTCGTGTCATCAACATAAAAAAGAAAACGAAAGTTCATATTATTACCCAGCGAACCGCTTTTATACGGGTAGTCATCCATCAAGGTACTATCTCTCTGCAAACCTAGACGCAATCGATAAGAAAGATTCACTTCAACTACGTGTTACATTGAGTGGATTGTATGCAACGAGTGATTCATTCAGCGTGCATATTCATCTAAAAGACACAACACAACCTTTTGGTTATTCAGGAAATCCTGTGATTGATTTTGGTTATTTCAACCAATTGGCATACACACATACCGTCAATATCAAGTCGTTCGACTATGATTATTTCATCAATCACTTTCAAGGGTATCTTGTTGTCCACGACCCAAGTAATATTCAGAACGACACCACCACCCTACTCATATACGGAAAGACAGGATACGTGTATTAATCGATACGATTACACAGAAAAGCTTGTACCGCAACCACAGGTACTGCTTGCATTTGGGTTCTTAAAGGTAAAACCTCTCGAATTCAATCCACCTTCAAACTCAATTTGCATACCAAATAAATACATCTCGTGGGCCTTGTTCATAATCACAGGAACAGCATCAATACTAAACTCTTGATCCCCTTCTTGCTTATCATCATACTCAAGCACATACGTCATACCACTACAACCACCACCCTTCACGCCAACGCGGATATAAGGTTTCGATTGATCCATTGCAAGAATGCGTTTCAATTCGGTGATAGCCCCTTCAGTGAATGTTACAGGTGTTGATACTATTGACTCCATGATGTGTGATTATTTTTTTAGTGACTCCAATTTCGATTTCATTTTTGCATCCTTCAATGAGTCAAGACTCGCTTGATGCAATGCGCCTGGGCTTTTAATGACCTTGACGTGTGTGTGACGACCCGAAGTAACTGCCTTATGACGTGTATGCTTTTTCTTTCGTGCGTCGGCGTGCATCGCAAATATAAGCACAAACGATATCATCAAGACTCGGTTAATGAACAATGCTGATTTTCTCATTCTTGATTAATTTATCGTTGAGTAATATCGACACAAAATAACTTCCTGATGCTAATGCGCCTTTATTGAAAGAAAATAAATTCTGTCCTTTAACCGCATGCACAGCAAAAATATCCTTCACTAAGCGGCCATTGATATCGAGCAATTTAATTTGCAACATCCCAGACACAGGCAAATCAAGTTTAACTCTGTAATAATCTTCAAGCACCGGATTAGGAAACACAGTCGCTTCATTGGCAGAGGTATTCAATTCCTCTGTTCCTGTGCCCCAAGCCTGTGAAGTTATTTTAGCAAAATAATTAGTCCAGGTCGTTGATGTATTACCATACATTGAAAAACACCAAGCGGTTGGCACGGTTGCATTCTGAACACGTGATATGGACGAGTAATCGCCCCAACGCGTTGTTCCGCTTCCGCCAGAGAGGTTCACTGCCCCAGTGCCTGTTTTAACTTCCATAAGCGTCGAAGCGATAAAATTCTCATTGACAAATACCGCTTTAACGCCCGGATAATCGACAGATGATACATAATTAAACGCAAGGATTGCAGATTGATCATTGGTATTCCACCCCATCGATGTAATCGAAGGATAGGTACAATCTTTACCCGTAATTTTAATAATCTTATTCCCTAATGAGGTCCAGTTGGGTCCAACTTTTTGAAGCCTATAGTAATTAACGCCAGCGAATCCATTTCCAACATCGCTATGAAATACGAAATGAATAATTCCATTCAAATAAAAACCATCCATACCGCGACTATCACCAGTGGATAAGGTAACACTTGATCCTTTTTGTATCGCATCAGCGGGTGAGGAATTATTAGAAATATTCACCGTTTGATTCGTCATAACAGTTGCCAATTGAACCGTATTATCGATTTCATAAATACCGAGTTCACTTGCTTGTGCGCTATTCGCAACAAGTAACATTGTGTTGCCGTAGCCACCTG
>CAIRSV010000141.1 GCA_903881265.1 uncultured Bacteroidota bacterium | reverse complement strand
AGCATTAAGGTAAGTTCTGATTTTGTGATCTTCGATAAGTTTGCCGGCGTAGTCTTTTTTGCTACCATACCAACTACTATCCCATCCTCGGACGATTCCTAATCTACTGGCTATTGGATTTGTTTTTTGACCCATTTGATTTATATTTTCAAAGTAGTTGTGATGCTACTTTTATTTTTTAGAATTTATTTAGTTGCTTGTTTTTGATCTACAATTATTGTTACGTGATTGCTTCTTTTCAATTTTCTGTAAGCACGTCCTTGTGGAGCTGGCATCATACGTTTGATTGTACGTGCACCATCTACAAAAATAGTTTTTACATATAAAGTTGATACATCACCATCTTCATTTTTCACTTTCCAGTTAGCTACTGCACTTAGCAATAGTTTTTCCAAAGGCATCGATGAATGTTGTGCATTGAATTTCAAAAAGCTAACTGCTTTTTCTATCTCCATACCTCTAATAACATCAGCTAAAAGACGCATTTTGCGGGGAGATGTGGGATAATTTCTTAATCGTGCTACTGCTTCCATTGTATTAAATTTCTTTATTTGCTACCGCTGTGTGATTTAAAATTTCTTGTTGGTGAAAATTCACCCAATTTATGACCTACCATGAACTCTGTAACATATACTGGAATAAATTTGTTTCCGTTGTGTACAGCAAACGTGTGTCCTACAAAATCAGGAGATATTGTTGAACGTCTGCTCCATGTTTTGATAACCGCTTTCTTGGATTTACCTTCATTGATGTTTACTACTTTGCTTTCAAGTTTTGCATCGATATAAGGTCCTTTACTAATTGAACGAGCCATTAATTAATTATTTTAGATTAGTTTTTTAATTTTTTACCATTACTACGTACGATAATTAGTTTATCAGAACCTTTTTTCTTACGTGTTTTTTCTCCTTTTGCATACTTACCAGTACGTGAACGTGGATGACCTCCTGAAGAACGACCTTCACCACCACCCATCGGATGATCAACTGGATTCATAGCAACACCTCTATTACGTGGTTTGATACCTTTCCAACGGTTTACACCTGCTTTACCAGCTGTTTCAAGTGCATGATCTGAGTTAGAAACAGAACCTACAGTAGCGCAACAATTGATTAATACTTTACGTAACTCTCCAGAAGGCATTTTCAATACAGCGTATTTTTCTTCTTTTGCATTTAACTGAGCAGAAGCGCCTGCACTACGTGCAATGATGCCACCTTGACCTGGTTGTAATTCAATATTATGTATTACAGTACCTAAAGGCATGTTTTTCAACGGAAGTGTGTTTCCAACCTCTGGTGCAATCGTTGTACCACTCATTACAGTCATACCAACTTCAATACCTTGAGGTGCGATGATATAACGTTTTTCACCATCAGCGTAGCTAAGCAAAGCAATGAATGAAGTACGGTTAGGATCATACTCAACTGATTTTACAGTTGCAGGGATATCTTTCTTGTCACGTTTGAAGTCAATCAAACGATACATTTGTTTGTGCCCACCACCGATGTATCTCATTGAACGACGACCTTGTGCGTTACGTCCACCTGTTTTTTTCTTAGGTTCCAACAATGATTTCTCTGGAACGTTTGTAGTAACTTCTGCATAAGCGTTACCTATTCTCCAACGAGTTCCTGCTGTGACCGGTTTATATTTTTTTAATGCCATTTTCGTTTATATATTAAAATGCGTATAAATCTATTGTTTCTCCTGCAGCTACTGTGATAGTTGCTTTTTTGTATGAAGGCTTGCGTCCTGAAAGAATACCAGCTTTTGTCATACGGCTTTTTGCTTTTCCTGGAACCACGCTTGTGTTTACATCATCCACTCGCACGTTGTAGAATTCTTCTACAGCTTTTTTGATTTCAAGTTTGTTGGCCCTTTTGTCTACTACAAAGCAGTAACGATTAAACTTTTCAGTTTGCTTGTTTACTTTTTCAGTAACGATGGGTTGTTTTAATATTTCTGACGGTTTCATTTTTTCTTGTTTAAGGTTTTAGCCTAATAATTTATGCTTCTGTTTCAGATTCTGTAAATTGTTTTACAACATCTTCAGTCAATAACAATGTGGATGCGTTCATTACATCGTAGGTATTAGAACTATGGAATACATTCGTTTTAATTCTTGGGATGTTTCTAGCACTTAAAAACACGTTGTCATTATAATCAGAAAGTAAAAACAAGGTTTTCTTATTGTCTAAGTTCAAGTTTTTGATGATTCCAGCAAACTCACTTGTTTTTGGAGCATCCATATTGATTTCTTCTACAATTACGATATTGTTAGATTTAGCTTTGTGAGACAATGCTGAATAAAACGCTAAGTTTTTCACTTGTTTGTTTAATTTGAACGCATAGTCACGAGGTTTTGGTCCAAAAATAGTACCACCACCTTTGTACAAAGGATTT
>CAIRSV010000140.1 GCA_903881265.1 uncultured Bacteroidota bacterium | reverse complement strand
GTGTGCTAGCAAGGACTCGCGATAATTTTTTTCCTTTAAAATTAATTCCATGAACAGGAAGGCTTTCAAATCAAACACGATTGCATCTGTTGGAAGTAAGTCTTCCAGATTGAGTGTGATGATGCCGCTTTCGGCTACTTTATTAATAATGGTTTCCATTATCGCAAATTTAAGGGGAAAGGAAGTAGAAGCGAAAATAAATTAGGTCCTCTACTTTTCGCTATAGTAACTGCGGAAAGCTTTACCTGATGCAACTTGCCTCATTGATATACACGAGAGCTACAATGATAGATTGGCTGAAATGTATCAATGCTCAGCAGATAACATTTCAAGCATTGAATTCATTTATGAAACTAAATCATAGTACTTTTAGCGGCATTAACGTAATTACTCATTTATGATGTTGGAATGGCAACAAGGCATCGTTGTAGATATTCTCGATGAAACGCCGAGAACAAAGCGGTATTTTATTCAATTGCCAGCAACAACTCGTTTTGATTTCAAACCAGGACAGTTCGTCACGCTTGACCTTCCGATTCACGAAAAGAAAAATAAACGGTGGCGAAGCTATTCAATTGCCTCGGCTCCGAATGAAAGCAATATTATTGAGCTTGTGATTGAATTGGTGAACGGCGGATTAGGCACTACCTATTTATGGGAGAAGGTGCATATGGGCGATGAGCTGACGCTTCGTGGACCGGCGGGCGTATTTGTTTTACACGAATCGGTTGCTCGTGATTGTTTTATGATTTGCACCGGCACGGGTATCGCTCCTTTTCGCAGTATGATACAGCATATAGCCAACACCAAAAATACAACCAACGAAATTTACCTCATTGTTGGTGCACGTTCTAAAGAAGAACTGTTGTATTTCAATGAGATGACTGATTTGCAAACATCGATGCCGAACTTTCATTATATCCCGACCTTGTCGCGAGAAGAATGGAAAGGGCACACAGGGCATGTACATCCGATATACAAAGAATATGCAAAGGATAAACCCGATGCTGAATTTTTTCTGTGTGGATGGAAAGAAATGATTGATGAAGCCAAGCAGCATTTGTTGGAAATGGGTTACGACAAGAAGCAAATTCATCTTGAACTCTATGGTTAAATATATTCATCACACGTTGATTTTTTTCTATGCATAAGGTACTTTTCTCTTTTTTGATAGTAAGCGTGTTCGCTTCAACAGCGCAGACAACCGTCTTTAGAAAAATAGCGCAACGCCACGACATCTTCGCTGCGTCGGCTTGGAAAGGCGTTGATTCCTTTCGGTGGGATTATAATGCAGATGCGTTTATGACACAATTATCAGCGCTCAAACAAGATGGATCTGGCAACTGGAATAATCTATACCGATATACCTATACATTAAATTCAGATAATCGGGTGACGGTACAGATTCGTGAAAATTGGACGGGTGGCAATTGGGTCAATAGCACACGATATACCAATGATTATGATGCGAGTGGTAACCTGCTGCTTGTGCAATACGATGTATGGAATGGGGGTGTTTGGAACGCAACTGGTAAGATTGAATATACAGGGTATAACGCAAAAAATAAGGTTGGCACAGAGACTGTTTTTAGTTGGAACGCCGGGGCGTGGGATTATCTCTCAAAGGATGTATATCAATATTATCCTAGTCCTAAAGACTATCAGACACAGACTATTGAAAAATATAATTGGAATAGCAATAACTTGTTATGGGATTCATTAGAGCGTTTATACCTTACATACAATAACGATTCAGTTAGTTCCAAAACAAGATCAGTACCTTTCGGAGGAAGTTGGTTTTTGAATAGTAAGGAAGTGATTACTTTTTCAACAACGCCTTTTCGGAGAACGGAATATCTTACGCAAACCTGGGACACTGCTGCTAATCCGAATGCATGGCTAAACGATAAACGTATCCTTTACACCTACAATACATTTGATAGTTTGGATAAGACAGTCAGTGATAAATACACGAGTGGAGCATGGTATAGTCAGACACGCTCGCAATATATGTATAACGGCAGTCAGCAGAAGACTGAATTTTATACCGAATCATATAATGGTAGTTGGGTTAATAATTTCAGACAGACCTTTTTGTATACCGGTAGTAATCTCACTGAAGAAAAACAATATAGCGGACAAGGCACCACATGGTTTGAATCGAAACGTTTGAATTATACCTTCGATATGAATAACCTAATGACCTTCCGACAGGTTGATACATTTAACGGGGCTGTTTTTGTACCTAATAACCGCGACTTCTATTATTACAATGCCTATACCGTAAATATAAATGATATCATAGCCACTATTCAACGCGTATTGATTTATCCCAATCCTGCCAACGAAACGATGATGCTTGAACTGACGAGTGGCAAACCGTTGCAGCTCTCAATCCGTGTTATAGACCTGAGCGGTAAGTGTCGATTGATGATTACGCAACCTGTCTTCGCAGGGCATAATACTATTCCGATACCACTATCATCATTGACTGTTGGCAACTATCTGCTGCAACTAGTTGATGTCGAAAATGGACATCAGGAAGTACGCCACATTTCAGTCAATAACTAAACGTTTCATATGTTAGCGCAGACACCTTATTATGCTGTCATTTTTACCTCACTCTTGCAGGATGAATCTAAAGGGTATGCTGAAATGGCTGAGCAGATGGAAGCCTTGGCCAAAACCCAAGACGGTTATCTTGGATTTGAAAGTAGTAGAAATGAACTTGGCATTTCTATTTCATATTGGGTTTCATTAGAGAGTATTAGACATTGGAAGGAACAAACGGATCATCTGTTTGCTCAACAGCTTGGTCGCTCAAGTTGGTATCGTTATTACAACGTCAGGATTTGTAAAGTGGAAAGAGAGTATGAGTTTGGTGAAAAGGAATAAGCAGATTGTCTACTCTTCGTAGTAAATGCGTTTCACACGTTGTGAAATTCCGGTTAGAATTTCATACGGAATTGTGCCAGCCCATTTCGCTAATTCGGTGACAGGAAGTTCCTCGCCAAATACAATCACGGTATCACCTTCCTGTACATTGTGTATGTCTGTGATGTCAAGCATACACATATCCATACATACATTACCGACGATAGGAGCAGCTTGTCCGTTGATAAACATTCGTCCAATGCCATTCCCCAACCTGCGAGGAATACCATCGGCATAGCCAACACATACTGTTCCGATAAGGGTATCGCGTTGCAAAATTCCTTTTCGGTTATAACCTACGGTTTCGGTCACCGGCACTTTTTTAATTTGGGAGATAATGGTCTTTAATCGGCTGACATTTTTCAACTGCTTGCTGATAGTTTCACTGCTATCAAATCCATAGAGTCCGAGACCCAATCGCACCATATCAAAATGCAATTCAGGATGACGCACGATGCCTGATGAGTTGCACAAATGCATCGCGAAATCATAGCCCAATTGTTCTTTCATATGACCTGCCATTTTTATAAACAGCGCTGCTTGTTTGGCTGTAAATGCATCAAGTTCAACTTCTTCGCTGCCTGAGAGATGTGAAAAAACAGACGCAACTTTAAGTTCCTTATGAAGCAGTAAGATATCAATCAATGCATCCAGTTCTGTTTCTTCGAAGCCCAGACGATGCATGCCTGTATCGAGTTTGATATGAATAGGATATTGAATTCTGTCGGCGTCCTGAGCAGTCTGCAATATTTTTTGCAAGGAGCGCATATTATAGATTTCAGGTTCGAGGTTCCACTCAATCAGTAGGTCGAATGTATTGTCGTCGGCATTCATCACCATCATAGGTAATTCGATGCCATTTTTGCGAAGCAAAATACCTTCATCTGTATAGGCCACAGCTACATAATCGATGCCCTCGAATTGAAGTTTGTTCGCCACTTCAAAACTTCCACTGCCATATGAGAACGCTTTTACCATACCCATAATCTTCGTGTTGTTGTGAAGCAAGGATTTGTAAACATTCAGATTTTGCACCAATGCATTTAAATTAATTTCTAATACCGTTTGGTGGATGCGGTCTTCGAGTCGTTTCGCGATTTTTTCAAATTCAAATTTTCGAGCACCTTTGATAAGGATACTTTCATTCTCGAAGGATGTGGTATCAATTGAATTGAGGAACTCATCGGTGGTTTTAAAAAAGGTAGAGTTTAGTTTTCTATTCAATCGAAACACACTCTTATTTCGATAAATCGAATCGCCGATACCAATCAGTCGTTTGATCTTTTTTTGTTTGAGCAATTCAGCCACTTCATCATACAATTCATTATCGCGTCCGCTTTGCAGGATGTCTGATAAGATCACTGTCTTGTCGTCATGCTGTGTTTGCTGTGCTAAAAAATCGAGTGCAATAATGAAGGAGGATACATCAGAATTATAACTGTCGTTGATGATAGTGCAATTGTTGATGCCTTTGATGAGTTCAAGTCGCATAGCGATATGTGCTAGTTTCTGCATTCGCTGTGCAATCAATTCATCGGATATGTTTAGATGCAGCATAGTGAGCCAACAATGAATACTATCTTCGATATAGGCATCATCGGTAAAAGGAATTTGAATAGAAATTTCCCGCTCTTCAAAAACAGCATGGATGATGGTATGTGCATTTTCTTTTTGCGTGGCGCTAATTAATAAATCAGCTTCGCCTTTTCGACTCCAACTGATGAGTTGAAGATCTTTATCGATATTATTTTTTAATTGGGTTGAAAACTGCAGGATACAATCGTGTAATTCGTGATAGTCGCGACAATAAATTAATGTGGATGCATTTTTAAAAAGATTCAGTTTCTCATTAATTTTATGTCGCATATTCAAAAAACCTTCATTATGCGTTTCGCCAATATTGGTAAATAGGCCGATACTAGGTTTGATGATTTTTTCTAGATTATCCATTTCCCCAGCTTGCGAAATTCCGGCTTCGAAGATACCGAGCGTGTGTTCGGGTTTTATTTCCCAAACAGAAAGCGGTACGCCAATTTGCGAGTTGAAGCTTTTAGGGCTGCGCACAATTTTGAAGTCTGATTCCAACAACTGATACAACCATTCCTTGACAATTGTTTTGCCGTTACTTCCTGTGATGCCTATGATGGGAATTGAAAATTTAGCCCGTTGCCATGCGACGAGTTGTTGCAAGGCAGTGAGTGTATTCTCAACGTGGATGATCCAACAATTTTTGTAGGTTGATGTATCAATATCTTCGCTGACAAGAAAACAAGAAACGCCTCCTTGATGGACATCGTCTATAAACTGATGCGCATTGCGTCGATTGGTTACAATAGGTATGAAAAGTGACGACGATGGATGCGCAATTTTTCTGCTGTCGAGCAACAGGTTGTCAATTACTACATCGTTCCCTGACGTAAGAATTTTTCCCTTTACAATACTTTCTATTTCGCTGGCGTTAATCATGTAGTTGTGCTAGTTTACTTTTTTTTCTGTTGTGATAAATGGAAAACAAAATAGACGAACCGATGCAAAACACGATGGCCACTAAGGATATCCAAATAGGAATTTCGATATGAATCATGACTAAGAACATCTTAGCGCCAATATAGACAAGTACGATGGCAATACCTTGCTGAAGAAAATCAAATTTATCGGCCACTTTCTGCAAGATAAAAAACAAGGCTCTTAATCCTAATACTGCGAAGATGTTTGAAGAGAATACGACCAGATTATTTGTCGTAATCGCAAAGACAGCCGGTATCGAATCGAGGGCAAATAAAATATCAGTTACTCCTATCATCAAGATCACAAGAAAAAGTTTGGTGAAGTACGCTTTGCCATGTTTCTGAATGACATATTTTCCTTCGGGCTCGATATCAGTATAACGCAGGTATTTTCGTATAAATCGATAGATTGATCCTTCCTTAATATCTGCTTCTTCTTCCTGATTCTGAAAAAATAATTTAAAGCCGGTATAGATAAGGATAGCGCCGAAAATATAGAGTATCCATTCAAATTGATTCACTAATGCAATGCCGATGGCTATGAAAATAATCCTAAATAGGACGGCAAGTATCACCCCAATCATAAGCACTCGCCCTGTATTTTCTTTTTTTACTTGAAGCGAACTGAAAATAAGAACGAACACAAAAATATTATCAATGGAAAGCGACATTTCCATAAAATACGCCGATAAATAATTCAGTGCAATCTGATCATTGTATTGAACCCAGAGATACCCAAAATAGGTCAAGGCGACCGATACCCAGAAGAAATACTGGTAGGTGGCATTCTTAACACTCACCTCTTTGCCTTTCTTGCTGAATACGAATAGGTCCAATAAAAATGAAACAGCTAATGCCAGTATAAAAATCAGATAACTGAGGGTGTCTTTTTCCATGTAGTTGCAAATATAAGGTGTAGCGAGGTCGCTAGTCGAATTTCAATCAGGGCTTGTTACTTTGCTTGTTTTGGTGCGGTTGGAAGCGCATCTGCTTCAAAAAATTCAGGATACGATCGTAGCATGATTTCGGCAAAATGCCTGTTGATGACAAGCATATCGGTAGTATTCAGAAACCCGATAAATAGATCAAAATCAAATTCTTCATTGCCTACCTTAAACATTCCTTTGGTGCCTTTAGATACAGGTTTAAAATAGATGGTAAGTGTTTGTAATGCATGGTTTGCTTTCTTCATACGCACAGTAGCCACTTCTTTTCTTTCTGTTAGAAGGGTGTCTTTGATTCGATTTCTAGCTTCAAAACCCAGGCAATAAATACTGTCCCACAACCGCAAATAGGATTGCACCCTTTTTATGTTGAGCGGCTTTGTTGATGGCTGTAATCCAGTCACAACAGGGACTTTATCTTTTTCATGGACAAGGTGAAATGAATATTGTGTGGAGTCTTTATACGCAACATCAATCATTTCGATTTCATCTGCTTTGGCTCGCATGATTTTCTTTGAACGCCAATCGCGCATCTCTGTCGAATACCGAAGTCCGAGAAAGATATTTTGCAATGGAAGTTTTACGATATAAGGTCGTTTCGCTCCTTCTGTTAGCATATATGTCAGGTTGTTGGGAGCAGCAACTTTTGACACATAAAACGTATGGGTCTTTCCTTTTTCCGTATAGACTTCAACCTTGGTATTATTTGCACTCATTTGTTTAATGACCTCATCATGTGATCCTATTTTTACGGGTTGCAAAGGTCCCTGATTGCGCAGCGCATCCAATAAATCCCTCATTCGGCTTTGCGTGATTTCTATCGTGTCATTCGCCATCCATTCACCTTCTTTTTTAGTGAGTTTTATTTTCTGTCCCTGAAGGTCGGTTAGCAGCACCGTGGTGATATCGTCTATATTCGCTACTGTAAAATTAGCTTCATTGATATCATAGTCGGGTTGGTCTTCTCGAAAGACGAAATAATAGGTCAGAAAACCAAGAATAATAAGAATCATCAAATAAAGTATATTCTTCTTCATGACGCAAATGTAAGTCACAGTTGGTATTAAAATGATGAATACAGGGTCGATAGTTGATGGGGCATACGACAAAAAGCGAGCTGTGTAGCTCGCTTCCTATTTTTCACTAAAAAACACAAAGGGGATAAAAAACTCTTTGCAGAGAGTTATGTGATCATAGACGAAGCGAACAATTAGTTCGTTGGTAATACGCCTGTTTTATTTTTCGAAAAGTAAGGGTTGGACTGATACGTTTTTGGTACATTCTAATTCACTGTTACGCAAGAGAAAAAATTCGAATGCGTATACAAATTAGCAAATCATTCGATTATCAATTTAGCTCACCTATCTTTACAAAAAATTTCTCATGTTGAATGCATATATCATTGATGCCTTGCGCACACCGATAGGAAAATACGGCGGTTCACTTAGTACTGTCAGACCAGATGATTTGTTGGCGTTAACGATCAAAGCGCTGATTCAGCGAAATGAAAATATTGATGTCAATGCGATAGAAGATGTGATTGCAGGATGTGCTAATCAGGCTGGCGAAGACAACCGTGATGTCGCAAGGATGGCGTCTCTATTGGCCGGTTTGCCAATTACTGTCGGAGGAAATACTGTAAATCGTTTGTGTGCCTCAGGTCTTCAAGCTATCATGGATGCTAGTCGTGCCATTCGTTGCGGTGATGGCGATCTTATGATTGCCTGCGGTGTTGAAAGTATGACACGCGCACCTTTTGTGATGGGGAAAAGCGATAGTGCCTTTAGTCGAAAAAATGAGGTTTTTGACACCACGATCGGATGGCGTTTTATCAATCCTGCCTTATCAAAACTTCATCATCCATTTAGTATGGGTGAAACGGCTGAAAATGTTGCGAAACAATGGAATATCAGTCGCCAAGATCAGGACTTATTTGCGTATAACAGTCAATTGAAATATGAGAATGCGCACAACGCCAATATGTTTTCGGATGAATTGATTTCGGTTGAAATTGATTTGGGTAAGGGGAAAAAAATGATGTTCGAAAAAGATGAGCATCCTCGTTTGACCCCAGTTGATAAATTGGCCGAACTAAAACCTGCCTTTACAAAAGACGGCTCTGTAACGGCTGCCAATGCGAGTGGCGTGAATGATGGCGCCGCTGCAATGCTTTTAGCAAATGACAATGCAGTTCAGAAATATGATCTTCAACCTATGGCCATTATCAAAAGTATGGCAATTGCTGGCGTGGATCCGAGTATCATGGGTATTGGTCCCGTACCTGCTACAAAAAAAGCGTTACAACGTGCCGGTCTAACCATCAACGATATCGGTCTACTTGAATTGAATGAAGCCTTTGCATCACAAAGTCTTGCGTGTATGCAAGAACTCGGCGTAGATCCGTCCCGAGTCAATGTCAATGGTGGCGCTATTGCATTAGGGCATCCACTTGGCTGCAGCGGTGTTCGAATTTCAACCACCTTATTGCACGAAATGAAACGACGAAACGTTCAATACGGATTAGCAACGATGTGTATCGGAGTAGGACAGGGTGCTGCTATTATATACGAACGAATAGGCTAAAAGCCGTTTCTGTTATAACGCATCTGCAGACCAGAGATTTTTTATTTTAATTTTCTCATCGTACTACCTGGAATACCTCCTTGGTTTACAAGAATGGCTGTGGTTTTGTATTTAAAGAAAGCTTTCGAAACATATAAGTAACCTTTGTAATCGTTCTTATCGCCCCAGCTGTTCTTGACCATATAGTATTCTTTGCCATTTTGATCTTTGGCTAATCCAACGATATGCATACCATGATCATCAGTTGTGGTATAATTATCAAAGGCATCTTGGCGTAACTGTGCGGTAATTTCGCGCTCTTTCTGTGGTCCATCAAACATTTTCTTTATTTCATCCGCATCCATATCCTCAATGTCTTTTTCAGGCACAATAGCGACGCCATTTTTCCAACTGAAATTTTTCTCACTGACATCGGTCGCCCACGCAACCGTGTATCCATTTTCTAACGCATGATCCACGACCTCTGTCATTTCATCCAATGGCAAATTGTAGACACTTTGCAAACTCCAGTTATCGGGCACCATCAGTAGTGTTGGTTCATAATAAGGCGCAAATGTAAATGATGACATCTCGATATACTGATCAGCTTGAATACCAACTACTTCTTTTGCAAATGTTTGTGGTGTGTATTCTTTTCCATTGTAGGTAAATGTTTCAGGTACCTTACCTAGATACGCATCTAAAGCCGCCGTAAAAGCAGGTAGCCAGTTTTTTGTGAGCTTACCATTTTTATTTTCAATAATTCCTTTTAACATTCCTTCTAATGCGGCTTGCATCTCGCCGAATTTATTCTTTGAGGTACCATAATTTAAACCCGTATACACTTCGTAAGGCACAGCGCCGTATTTCTTATATGTGTTTATTACATCATGCAGTTCGGCACCATCGCCCCAACCTACATTTCCGTGCATACGCACATACATGACCGCTCGCTCGATATAGGCACAACGGGCCGTATAAATTTCTGATATATCGACAAATTTTTTCCCGTTTCGCATCATCTCACTTTCTAGAAACGAATTGCCCGAGTAACTCCAACAGGTACCCGAACTTCCCTGACTTTTCACAGGTGAATTTTCAAGATTAATAACTGATGTAAACTGAAATTTCAATTTGGCACTATCTGATTGATTTGCCTTTAGCGAATTCACAAGATTGTCTTGTGCTTCGAGTTGATGACCGGCCATAAAAACGACCACTAAGGATAGAAGTATTTTTTTCATACATCGAAAGTAATACCTAAACTGACATAGAGGAAGTTTTTTTAGGTAAATCATCAATATTACTTAGTCAATCAATCTCGCATATGCGTGTTTGAGGATCGATTGAATTTTATACTCAAGTAATAAAAATATAAGCGGAAATTGCTTATGGATTCAGGCGCTTCATTTCCCAATGAGCATCTTGAACTAAGGTATAACACAATCTATCATGAAGACGGCTGCTTCTCCCTTGCCAAAATTCAATCAAGGTTGGTTTGACAGCATAACCGCCCCAATGAGGTGGTTTCGGCACTTCGATATCGTTATAGGTTTCTTGTAACTTGGCAAAGCGAGCCTCAAGTTCTTCACGGCTCGACAGTACTTCACTCTGCGCAGATGCCCAAGCGCCAATCTGACTTTCCTTAGGGCGGGAATGAAAATAATTGGTTGATTCAACGTCGCTAATTTTCGCTGCAATGCCTTCTATTCGCACTTGTCGTTGTAGTTCTTTCCAATGGAACACAATAGAAACATGTGGGTTTTGGCTTATTTCTATTCCTTTGTGACTTTGATAATTCGTAAAAAAAACGACTTGATTTTCTTCTATTCCTTTTAGCAATACAATGCGTGCATGTGGTTTGGCGTTTTCATCCAAGGTTGATAGTGTCATCGCATTGACATCCTCAATTTCAGCCATAACAGCTTCATGAAACCATATTTTAAACTGCTCGATAGGGTTGCTATGCGCATCGCGCTCTAACAACGAAGCCAACGAATAATCTTCACGGAGACTTGCAATATCTTTCAGTGTGGAACCCATAAAATAATCGATTGAATATCAGTGATTTTTCGTCTGATTAAAGTAGATGAAATTCACTGACGATATATATGAAATGAAACGGATTAATCCTCTTTCAGATACTTTTTCATCACAAACACGCATGCCACGGCCATTACAAGGATGTAGATGATACAACCCCAATATCCGATAAAATCGCCTAACTCATAAATTGATAATAATGTCCCGCTCATTTCGATAAAATTTTTGCAAATATAATAAAACTATCCTCTTTTCCTATGCCTAAACTTAAATACAAATCCGGCTTGTGCGAGCGTCTTGCCCATACCTGCTTCTAAGTATATAGCTGTTCTTGTTAGGAAATAATAACGAATCCCGAATGTCATCTCGTACGAAACAGGATATGGTAATTTAAACTGTGATTTATATAAGGTATCATCCGGTGTATAGGTCGTAAAATCTTTACTGCTGAAGTAATTGTATCCTGCACCACCACCGATATAGATATCCCATTGCTTGTCGACATATAAATGATAATTCAAGCGAAGGTTCGCCGAGATGTCATGTAATTTGGTGCCATATTTGTACGGCAAATCCATTTTTTTGTAAGCATCATAGCGCTGACCAGTCCAATCGGCTTTGTAAAGAATATACGAAGCAGACAACAATACACTGAGTTTTCGAGATAAACCTAGTTCGGCCTTCCAAAAAAATGGTCCAATTCCTACCACACGAAAATCGGTGGAGTCTTTCTGATAATCAAAGAGTTTTTTATCCAATCGTGGTTGTCCATAACCATATGAAAAATGAATCTGTCCCTTCTCATGCGCTTTTTGGTCCCAATTGTAATCCCATCCCGGAATACTGAAAAATTGCGCCTTGCTCTGCGTAGAGAGAACAAAGGATAGCATCAACAGTATAAAAAACTTGTTCATTTCGCTCTATTTTGGAACAAATTAAGGAAAAACTATTTATAAATGAAAATTTAATTAGAAATATCCTCAATGTTCAACCATTACCGCGCACCGATTCGATGCTATTTCTCAAGGACTCTCATTCTGCAACTCGGATCTTTTTCACTATTTCTAATTACTTTTACTCCTTAACAACTTGGATGAAACAATTCTATCTTATTCTTCTGCTGCTATTTATTTCAATTCTATCAAGGGCTCAGACGAAGAGTGGCGAAGTGATGACAGACTCTATTCTCAATAAGGCTGCGATTACAAATGGACGCCGACAATTACTCTTGATGATAGAACGCGAACAGAAAAAAGCCGATGTGTCAGACGGTGTTATTGACAAACGCTTGGATATCGATGACGATACGAGCAAGTCGAATGCATTATCCATTGCGCTATTTAGAAAGGTAGGTATTTCCGTGGCGTATATCGAGAATAATGAAACGGATGATATGATTAAGCGAAGATATCTTGGTCGTATCATCGAAAACCTCAAGACCTTTAATGCCGATATGAACGATAGTTATGTCGACATCGCTTATTATGTCTCCTTGTTTGAAAATACGTATCAGGTATTACGTGGCATGCATAAGCGCAATCTTGCCAATTATGTGAAGGATCATATCTCCCAATCTATGTATGTTATATCGCCACTTTTCGAAACCGATAAGGATGCGATGAATTTATTGATGTCGGGTATGATGGATAAATATCCTGACATGAATTTCATCAAAAAGTTAAAAACCTTTAAGGTGGAAACAGCCGCTGATATTGTTGTGGCAAAATCGGCGCCAAAAAATCCGAAAGTCATTTTGAATTATGCAACTTCAACAGCGGTTGAACGAGATATCATTCGACGAAATAAAGATCCGTACGTTAAGGCGATCGTAGTGATCGCCGATAGTTGCACCTCGCCGCTTAAAGCAATATTTTTTATTGATCAATATCTGAAACGAACAATGACCTTGTCTGATATCAATAAAATTACGCAGAATGAAGACTCGTATTTTTCGAACTTAGTAGTTTTGCGCCAATTGAATTTCACTGGCGATTTGCGTAAATCATTCGATAAGGAGTTTGTGCATGTGGCCTCGCGTTATGTCAATTCGATGAATGAACTTCATGAATCGGCTGATGCGGTGAGGTTTAAATCGGTTGATAAACTGAGTGCAACCGAACTTTATTACGTCATTGTATTCGGCAGTGATGATCTTTACACCAGTAGTTTTTTAGGTTGCTTCAATCGGCTACTTGCTCGAATGAAACCGAAAACAGGCGATGTATTTCTCAATGATGTAGGCAATGATAAATTTAGAACCTTTATCAGACTTTGTGCGAACTATAATACCCTGTCGACATTTTTGTCTTCGATGAAAACAGACGATAAGAACACCCTCATGCGTTCGTTCGTTAAAGGATTGGATCATACTACCGAACAAGATTTGGAAGGCGCTACCGATGTGGCTAATTCTTTTGGTAGCATTCAAGACAGTCTGCTGATGAGTAATATTCAAGAAGAAATTAGAATCAACAGAGTGGAGGACAGCAGTAGTAAAAATATGCGGGGATTTAGAATATACGATATCCTGTATACGATGCTGACAGCAAGCAACGATTCGATTACAAAAAAATATGGGGTGCCGCCAATTACCGTGATGCCCTATACGCAATTGATCAATGATAGCGGTATCGTGTATCAACAAGTTTTCTTTTTTGGCGATGAAGATGGCAAGGGCGTATTCAATAGTTATGTGAATGGAATTTCTCCGTCAGAATGGAAAGTAAAACGGGATGAAAAATGGGTGACCATCAGTTCGATTAAAGGGAAGCCTGTGGTTATTTTTGCCAATAAACCATTGGATATGCCCGACGATGAAATGGCTCAAAACGCTTTGCAAGAGTACTTGGATTCAATGTCGATTCGTCCAACTATCATCATACATCGAGGACATAGTTATCATTTATCAAGCACACTTGAGCATCTTAATTATCGCCATAAAGTGGTGATTTTAGGGGCATGTGGTGCTTATCAGAATTTAGCGTCTGTGCTCAACGCATCTGAAGATGCACAAATCGTTTCAACCAAACAAATCGGTACTGGTGTGATCAATGGCGCTATTATACGTGCATTCAATCAACGACTTTTAGAAGGAAAAGATATCGACTGGATTGAAATGTGGGCACAGCTTTCAAAGCAATTTAACAGCGGAGAGTATAAGGATCGCTTTAATGATTATGTACCTCCTTATAAAAATTTAGGAGCACTTTTTCTGAAAGCGTATAGGAAATCGGATCATTAAGAATATAGGTTGCTTGATTGAAGATTAGGCTAATAATCAATCGTTTGCTCCTCTATCATTTCAGGTAAATCTCTAAAGGCATATTGTTGTGTGCGGAGTTGTGGTTCAAAACCAGCCTGACGAATAGCATCCTGTATGCTCTTGTAGGTAAATCGATGAGGCGCACCAGCAGCACTTACTACATTTTCTTCGAGCATAATACTACCAAAATCATTGGCGCCTGCATATAATGAAGTCTGCGCAATTTCCTTACCGACTGTCAACCAAGAAGCTTGAATGTTTTTAATATTTGGCAACATCATTCTGCTTAATGCAATCATGCGAATATATTCTTCACCAGTTGTATCATTTTTAGCCCGACGTATTTTTGCTAATAGGGTATCAACATCCTGAAACGTCCAAGGAATAAAGGCAAGAAAACCATTCGATTCAATAGGCTTTTCGCTTTGTACTTCTCTAATTGAAACTAAATGTTCAAAACGCTCAAGGATTGTTTCGACATGGCCAAACATCATAGTAGCCGAACTGGTAATATCGAGTTGATGGGCAGCTCGCATGACATCAAGCCATTCTTGAGCACCACATTTTCCTTTAGAAATTAGACGTCGTACACGATCGTTCAATATCTCAGCGCCTGCGCCCGGTAAGCTATCCATCCCGGCATCTTTCAGTGCCTGCAAGACTTTCGTGTGCGTGCTTTTTTCGATTTTGGTGATATGCGCGACTTCGGGTGGCCCTAAGGTATGAAGCTTGATAGAAGGGTAAAGTGATTTCAGTTCCTTGAACAAGTCTACATAAAAACTTAACCCTAGTTCAGGATGATGTCCGCCTTGCAATAACAATTGATCGCCGCCCCATCGGATGGTCTCCTCAATCTTTTGTTTATAGGTTTCAATGTCTGTTATATAAGACTCTGGATGACCTGGTACGCGATAGAAATTACAAAATTTGCAGTTGGCAATACAAACATTTGTGGTGTTTACATTACGATCGATCTGCCAAGTCACTTTGTCATAAGGAACCTGTATTTTGCGAAGTTCATTCGCTACTTGCATCAATTCGGCAAGCGGCGCTTGTTCAAATAAAAAAACACCTTCTTCGGCTGTTAGAAATTCAAAATGCTGGGCTTTTTTATATAAATCGCGTAATTCCATAAATGTAAAAGTAGTTAGATTGTTGACGATACGGTGGTGTCATGCATCTTACTGCATACTACGCGTTATTTTTCAATGGCGTTGATGATATCATCGCTCATAGGGTCCACTCCTGGAGCGAACATATTTACGAGATTACCTTTTTCATCAAGTAGGTATTTTTGAAAATTCCATTTCACGGTATTGTCGCTAAATGCATTGTATTTTTTTTGCGTTAGCCACACATACAGCGGATGCATGTTTTTCCCCTTTACTTCTATCTTAGCAGCCATTGGAAATGTCACGCCATAATTTTTTGTACAAAATTCTCGGATTTTTTTGGCATCGCCAGGCTCTTGAAAAAGAAAATCATTGGATGGGAAACCCACAATCACCAGCTTGCCTTTATATTTTTCATATAATTTTTCTAGTCCTTCGTATTGAGGCGTATAACCACATTTAGAAGCCGTATTGACAATCAGGATTTTCTTCCCTTTGAAATTTGCAAGGTTGATAGAGCCTCCGTCAAGCGCTTCGATGTTGATATCATAGACAGTCTTTGTTTGCGCGTCTAAAGGTTTAGGTGATAGAAAGTAAGAGAACATACATAATAGGATTGAAATTCGCATAGAAGTTTTTTTAAGCGTGTAAAAATAGACCGAAACTTTTGAATTAGGTAGAGGAAGATGCGGTTTGCGTATAGTTACAATCTATTTTGTATGCACCATTTTCATATTGCAAACGGGGCAAGGTTTTTGATCATTATCATAGACCTTTTCGCCTTCGCATTTCATCGGGCAATAATATCCAGCGATGGCAGGCTGCGATTCTTTTGGCAAATTGACTGGCACGTAAGTAGGTTCTTCATGCTTCGTGTTGGTCGAGCAGGCACCAAGGAAAAGAGCGAGTATTAATATTGTATTTTTCATATTTTTTTTTAAAAGTAAGATCAGATTTGTCATCGCGTTGACCACAGGATCATTCGACATTGTTAAATGTAAATGCATTCTGTGTATTGGCCACCATATTTCTTATCCATGTTGAATCAGCGGCAGCAGTGGACATACGGATATCATCGGTATTAAAATTGATGAGTGGTGAATCATACATTTTGTTTAAGTCAAAAAGAATGTTCATCTTTTTAGTCGTTCCAGAAACTATCAATGCGATTGGAATCTCTAGCTTAGCAAGCGCGATATCTCTTCCTAGATGAAACTGCAAGACCTTGTTTGAATCGGCAGCGTTTTTGTACGTTCCTTCGTGTTTGAAAAAGATATAACCCGTGTTCCAGTTCCAACTCATATTATTGGATGGATCTAAATCGCCTTCTTGAGCCTCAGTCTGATTGCGCGCGCTATCAATTCCCAACATAAATTTCATCGACTGATAGTTCCCATTCGGGACATTCAACGCAAGTACAGTAGAGTAGCTTGTATCAAATGCATTCATAAGATCATAATTGTTCAACTTGAATTCGGTGCCGTCATCTTTGACTAAGATAACATTACTGATATAGTATTTTAGCAGATCAACACTGTATTTATTTCCGGATGCATTTGTATAGGCAAGTTGCCCTTGAACGATATCAGCACCACCTGCTTGATTCACGAATTGTATGGTGACATTGCCAGT
>CAIRSV010000139.1 GCA_903881265.1 uncultured Bacteroidota bacterium | reverse complement strand
TCTGATGTTCTGAAGAAATTTTTAGCGTCATCAAACGTTTTAATTCCTCGTTGTTCAAGCAGGGTACAAAACACAGCATGAATTTTCAATTCCTGCTGTAAATCACCAACAATGGCCGCATCAGTTTGCTTTAAACTCCATTTTTTTTGCATACTACATCTGTTTTAATAATCCGTTCTAACCTGTCTGCGGGGGATATGCAATATACATCAAGAGCGCAAGAGTGTATAACATTCGTTGGGTGAAATTGAACCACTAAACTATTTCCATAAATCTAGCATGATACCAGCTTTGATATCAAAGGTTTGATAATATCGGGCATTGGGATTCTGAAGAATGTCATAACACACCATAAGAAACGAATACCCATATCGATTGAAGTGTTGCGTATACCCTGCGCCTATTAAGACAGAAGGAACTAGCAGACGACTCGACTTTTCGATTATTTTTCCAGAATTCCAATTATAACTATAACTATCGATAATCTTTGTATTGTTAAGTTCAGGTTCTACATTCAGTAGTAAAAAATTGCCTAACAGATAACGCCCATAGATACTCATCGAATACGCCGGAAATTTATGTTTGTACCTTTCGGTCATATTAGTCAATGGATTGGTATACTCCTCAGTCGATTGAAAATAATTGAATCCCAATGTGGCTCCCGCATGAAAATGATCTGTAAAGCAATACGCTACAGAGGGTGAAATGTTACATGAAAAGGCCCTGTATGCCGCACCAAATCCAAGCCCTGGACCAATTAATATCCTTGATTTATCTATCGTAGTATGTTTCTTTTTTGATTGATAAGGAGCGAATGTACCATGACTATTCGGTGCTGCAATTGCGGAAACGGACATCATGATGAGTAGTATCCAAAGTAACTTTTTCATTGTTAGTTGTTTTTGTAAAAATAAACGAAACGCCGAACTAAAAACATAAGGAATTGTAAATATTTAATTTCTCGTGTCTGAATTCCATGCATCTTATCCAACCTGAAGTCGGTCATTGATGATATCCATATCAACAGAGCGCGGTGTTGTTTTAACAAAATATTACACGGATTTAGCTAAGGACGGGAATTTCAATGGGTACTTTTGAAAAAATAATATGACAATGGAAGATAGTAAAATTGAACACGAAAAAATCGACACAGAAAAAATACAGAAATCAAAAATCCTATTGGTTGAGGATGACGCCAATTTTGGGAAAGTGCTGAAAAATTATCTTGAACTGAATGATTATGTGGTAGAACTTGTTCGCGATGGTATTCTAGGCCTTGCTGCTTTTCGAAGAGAGAAATACGATTTGTGCTTGCTCGATGTGATGATGCCAAATCTTGATGGTTTCTCATTGGCTGAAGAAATTCGTAATGTCGATATCGATATCCCCCTCTTTTTCCTGACTGCCAAAAATATGAAAGAAGATATCCTAAACGGGTACAGACTTGGTGCCGATGATTATATCCTCAAACCATTTGACAGCGACATACTCATTCATAAGATCAAGGCTATCCTGAAACGAAATTCTGAACGAGAAGAAAAGCAGAATGAAATATTTGAATTCGTTTTCGGTAAGTTTCATTTCAATAGTAAACTACGGGAACTCTGTATCGGTGCGACTAAATATAACCTCTCTCCGAAAGAAAACTTTTTATTGAAGATGCTGTGCGAAAGCAAGAACGACCTTCTTCCTCGCGACGTAGTCTTGAAAAAGATATGGGGAAGTGATACCTATTTTAATGGCCGCTCAATGGATGTGTATATTGCCAAGCTTAGAAAAATATTGAAAGATGATGAGGGCGTTGAAATTTCAAATATCCATGGACATGGATTTCGTTTGATCGCGCCTGAAGCATAGTCAAGCACGATACGATAAATGATCATGAACCGCTGATGTTGTAAGAATATGCAGCCGTTGTTCATGGTCATTTGCATTTAAGGCAGCCTGCTGATTTCATCTGATATCTTCTTCTTACATTTGCAACATGCCAGACATAATAGGGTTATTGCCCGATAATATTGCCAATCAGATTGCCGCCGGTGAAGTGATACAGCGTCCTGCAAGTGCCGTGAAGGAAATGCTGGAAAATGCAATTGATGCAGGGGCCACTCAAATTCATCTGATTATTAAAGATGCTGGTAAGGAATTAATACAGGTCAATGATAATGGTAAAGGCATGAGTCCGATTGATGCTCGTCTCTGTTTCGAGCGTCATGCGACCTCCAAAATAAAATCAATTGACGACTTATTCGCCATACGTACTATGGGTTTTAGAGGCGAAGCATTGGCCTCTATTGCAGCCGTTGCGCAGGTGGAATTAAAAACGCGAACAGAGAATGACGAAATAGGCACGTGTATTTTGATTGATAATAGCACCGTGCGTTCTCAAGAGCCTTGTCAAAGTGCCGTAGGGTCGAGTTTGGCGGTCAAAAATTTATTCTTTAATGTGCCTGCTCGACGTAATTTCTTAAAAACCAATACGGTCGAAATGCGCCATATTGTGGATGAATTTATCCGTGTTGCGATGGCCAATCCTGTCATTGGATTTCAATTTACAAACAACAACAATGATATTTTCAATCTTGAAAAAGGTAAACTCAAACAACGTATCATCGCCTTACTCGGCAATAACCTGATGTCGAAACTGGTGCCTGTTGAAGAACCAACCGACTTTGTGCAGATCACCGGATTTGTCGGCACGCCTGATATTTCGACAAAAACCAGAGGCAATCAATTTTTCTTTGTCAATGACCGATTTATTAAAAGTCCCTATCTCAATCATGCCGTTTCACAAGCGTATCGCGAATTGATTGGTAAAGATGAATTCCCTTTGTTTGTATTGTTCATCGATATTGAACCAAAGCGTGTCGATATCAATGTGCATCCAACCAAACAAGAAATCAAATTTGAAGACGACCGTATCATATACTCGTTTGTTAGCTCGGCGGTGAAACATGCACTGAGCAAATACAGCATAGCGCCTTCGCTTGATTTTAGTTTGGATTCATCTATCGAACATCTGACAGCGGTTACCCAACCTTTCTCTCGACAAACGCAGGAACATACCAAAGGTGATTTTCTCTTTCAATCGTTCACAGAAAAAGGACAAGCGCACTTTCTCAATAAAAAGGAAGATGTGAGACATTGGAAGGATATGTATAAGATTCAAGAACAATTTGCAGGCACGGCTTTACCTGAAAATAATCAGGATGAAAACAGACCATCGGCTGCCAATACCTATGATGTAAAAATTGAGACTGAACAACAAACAGCCTTTCTAAAAGAAGAATTTACTCCGAGCTACACACAAATTAATCTATCGTATATCGTGGTGTCTACCAAGACAGGTTTTCTGTTAGTGGATCAGCAATTGGCTCATCAGCGTATTTTATATGAGCGATTCGAACAAGTGACTTCAACACCGATTAGCATTCAAAAATGCCTTCTGCCGCAGACCTTCGAATTACCTCCTTCGGATGCGATTCTTTTACTAGGTATGCTTCCCGATTTATTGGAGTTAGGATATGAAGTGGAGGAATTTGGAAAAAATTCGTTTATTCTGCAAGGTATTCCGGCTGATGTAAAACAAGGAAATGAAATCTCATCGATCGAGAAAATTCTTGAAGCGTTTAAACATGCTTCGTCTGATGTGCGACTTGATAAACGTGAACGACTGATACGAACGCTCGCTATGCAACGAGCTATTCAACATGGTAAAAAATTATCCGAACGTGAAATGGAACGACTTATGCAGGATTTATTTGTTTGCGAACAGCCCCAACTTTCACCTACCGGAAAAAAGGTATTTGCCAAACTTTCTTCACACGATATCGACGTGCTAATCAATAATGCGTAATCTTCTCATCAGTTTGCTGTGTATAACAGGCTTGCTATCATGCTCGAAAAAAAAACTCGATATCAATGCTACGGAAATATTGATTCCATTCCACGACCGTTTGAATAAGATTAAATTTCTTGATCAGAAAACTGGATTTATCGTGGGTGGGCAGCAGTTTTCGCACCCTGCTATGTTGAAGACAATCGATGGAGGTGCCACTTGGTATGATGTACATTTACCCAGCAACAATGAACAAAAAGAAATCTATGGGTTTGATTTCTTGAAGGATGGAAAAATAATCACCGTCGGTTATGGTGGAACTATCTATATCAGTAGCGATACTGGAAACAGCTTTCAGTATGTGCAACATAGTGCATGGAACGAATTAAAGGATGTTATTTTCAAAAGCAACGACAGCGCCCTTATCATTGGAGGTACAGCATTTAATCGAGGTCATATCAGTCGATTCAAGGCAGATGGTAGCGGTACTATTCAGGTTTCAGAAACGCTTGGATTCGAACTTTGTGATATCGATATGCCAGATTTGAATACTGTCTATTATGCAGGTTATGGCGCTATTTTAAAATCAGTTGACGGTGGACTGACGCATAATTTTACGACGGCGAAAAATGATTTCTTCAAAGCAATGTGTTGGAAAAATTCGAATGAAGGTATTGCAGTAGGTTATGAAGGCAGTATTCTTCGTACCAATAATGGTGGCGCTTCATGGCAATTTATCAGAAACGGCAATGATATGACAAAAAAGAAAATTCACTTTCTTGATGTAGAACGAAACAGCGGCAGTCGCGTTGTAGCAGTTGCCGAAGGCGGTGTAGTTTTTGTTAGTGCCGATGACGGATTAAGTTGGAAAGAAGCCGTGCGATTTACCTCAAACGACTTGCATGGTATTACCTTTAGGGATGATCAAACTTGTTTTGTTGTTGGTGACAATGGATGTCTTTTCAACATAGGTTTTTAATTATGATCCTTTCCGTTTATATAACTTGTATTTACGTAAAGGTAATTTCAGGTCTACAAAATGTTGCGGGTCAGGATTTGGCACTTCAATTTCTGTAATAAAAAAGGGTAGTTCATGTGGTTCTAATTCAATATCACTTACACTGATATCATACATTCGTACGAGATAACAATTTAATTCCCAATACTGATAAGCAATATGGGTGCAATGCATCCGTGTATTCGATGGCACCACATGGCTGATTAGTTCTACATCATGGAGTAATTCTTTATCGCGACTATAGTTGTCCTTTTGAAAATAGGTGAACGCTAATGAACCGACAAGAAGTAGCACGCTCACACCGAGTAATCTAGTATGATGTATCACATTGATTTTTGATCGCCATGATTGTATACTTGGTGCCAACAATAACGCAAATCCGATGGCGAAAAATGGCAAGGCGCAAACAAAATAAAAACCATTTTGTACCAAGGTCAGCATCAACGGCAGCGAACCGCTCAGTCCGATGGCAAGAAAGAAGAATCCCTGTTTTTTCTGTGTTGAAAATTCTGTACGAATGCCCTTCCATTTTGCGATGAGATACACCAATGCTGTTAGTATAAAGGCAGGTATTAGTTCAGAAAGTAAGCGCCAGAAAATGAAGAATCGATTATTGACACTATGCACCGAATTGATCCGCTGAAAGGCCCGTTTGAAGAGATAGATTGATAAGCTTTCTCTTGAATCGGGATAGAGATATAAGCCGATACCAACAATCAGCAATACACTCAACAAGATGAAGGAATACAATATCATCTTTGAAAATGATTTCGTGCGAATAAACAACCAATGAAGAAATGGAACTGCGATTGGAAATAAACCTGGGAGCCCTTTACTCAGTGCAGCTAAACAAACAAAAATGCCAGCTAGAATATAATAAAAAAAGTGGTCCTTTTTTGATTGCAATGCCTTGTAACTAAACAACACTGCACTCAACGTAAACAGGCCCATTGTATTTTCGTGCATATTGTTGGAGTACGACCAAAAGCAAACTGGTATGCTAATCCAAATGAGTATAGCAATCCAGGCATTGGGCCGCAACGTATCATTCTCTTTGTTGATTTCGCGCCATAGCCATGTCATTAGCCACATACTCATACACATTGTGAAGAAGGTATAGATACGTTCGACATACATACTATCGCCCAACAATCGAAAGAAGAGCGATTGGATACCGAACACTAATGGTGGTTGCTCATGAAAGGACGTCAATTGAATGATATTAAACGAATCGAAATAGGGAAACCAAAAGCTGCCTATTCCTCGACTTAGATTATGCGAAACGGAGGTATACAACATAGCATCCATGAACATACCATGTTTGATAAGCGTCGATGCTGTGAGTATGATTGCCACACTTAGGACAAAAAGCCAACAGGCGAGATTGAGTTTAGATATTGTTTTGATAGACAATGTGTTTAAATGTCAAAAATAGAGTTTAATCCTATACTTTTCAATCATCCTGATTTTATAAAGATGGATGACATTACCTTTACACCCGATGCTCACCGATACTCATCAACGCCTGCACAACTACCTTCGTATTTCATTGACAGATGCGTGTAACTTCCGTTGTTTCTATTGTATGCCTGATGAGGAAGTAGACGTGACCCCTCATTCGAAGCTGATGAGCAAGGATGAAATACTAGCTTTGGCCACAGTGTTTGTGTCATTAGGTGTTACAAAAATTAGACTAACAGGTGGCGAACCACTGATTCGAAAAGATGTAGCCGATATCATTTCGATGTTATCGCAATTGCCGGTCAAACTAACCATCACCACGAATGGTGTGTTGCTACACAAGTTCATTGATGTATTTAAAGCTGCTGGTTTGCATGCTGTCAATGTTAGCCTTGACACCTTGAATCCCGCTACGTTTTTGGCGCTTACCAAACGTGATCAATTTGATCAGGTGAAGCAAAATATCGACTTATTACTGCAACATGATTTTTCGGTGAAGGTGAATGTGGTGACTATGAAGGGGATCAATGATCAAGAGATTAATGCTTTTGTTGGATGGACAACACATAGTCCGGTTCATATACGCTTTATTGAGTTTATGCCCTTTACAAACAATCGATGGATGAGTGAAAAAGTATTTACCTATCAGCAGATTCTGTCGACGATTGAAAACGAATTTGACATCATCAAACTGAAGGATGCGTTGAATGATACAACGAAGAAATACAAAGTCATTGACTCGCTTGGTACCTTCGCTGTTATCAGTACGATGACGGCTCCGTTTTGTGCAACTTGTAACCGACTGCGACTCACAGCCGACGGTAAGATGAAGAATTGTTTGTTCTCAAAAGGTGAGACAGATATTCTGACCTTATATAGAAATGGACAAGATATAGTGCCTGCGATACTTGGCAATTTGCATCAGAAAGAAAAAGCCTTAGGTGGGCAACTTCTCACAGATTATACTCGTATTGAAAGTGCCGATGTGGAAAATCGCAGTATGATATCAATCGGCGGATAAAAGGAGTCTGCTGAGAACATACTTCGTACATCCTTTATTTCGCCGGCTTAAATTCGAGGCAGACAAACAACACATCATGATGCGATCTTGCAACTAAGGTATATCAGCTATAAGTAGCACTTACTTCGTAACAACCTAGAGTGCATATTGAAAACCGATGGCATAGAAAAACTCAGTAAACCCGAAGTATTGATGTGCGCGGTCTGTATAGTTTGTGCCACGTGTGAGGATATCAGGCATATTGATAAAGCCGGTCTTATTATCAAGACTAACATACATTGCGCGAAACAGTTGTGCCTTGATGCCAATATTGAAACCCATACCATAGCC
>CAIRSV010000138.1 GCA_903881265.1 uncultured Bacteroidota bacterium | reverse complement strand
GTTATATAGTTTTATTGAAAAAACAGATAATGGTAAATTTTTGATTCATAGGTATCCTAAAGGTAAAACACCTTTTACACAAAGATTATTAAGAAATACAAAACATAGAAAAGCAACATGTGATTCTGTTCAAGCGTTAAACAGAGAAGTAGATCACGTTGATAAAAATATGTTTATTAAAGATGATGAGTTTAAAAAAGTAGTCGAAGAATGTCTTTTTTATCCATCTTCACGTTTAATAACTAGTGGTGGAAGGAGAAGAAAAACTTTAAAAAATAAACGACTGCGTAATAGTAAACAAAAATAATAGTAAAATACTATAAAAATATTATACTTTTTTAGGTATAATATTTTTACTACACTATGGGTTTCTATATATGAATTTTATATAGTTTCTCTCGTTTCTCATGGTTTTTCACTCGGTCGCCTGCTTGCTGCTACTCCTCCCGTTCCCGTTTCTGTTCCTCACGATGCCATTGGAAGTTTTGAGCTTGGCTTTGATGGCGCCGGAACCGGAACCGCTCCCGTTTCTTTTTCAATTTCGCTCAACGGCACCAATTTCGCTTTTCCAGCTTCGTTTGTTATCATCTTTCCAATACATAATGGTTCACCACCTACTTCTTGTGACACAATATAGCTGCTATGGTCATACACCAATTTCGTAGATTTATCATACGCATATTTCACAGGTTTACCGGCCACGCTTGCAGTGATTTCAACCAATTTCAGTGTTGTTTGTTTAACGTTTCTTGACGCCGAAGTATCCGATTCCTCATTATCTACCGACGGCGGATATGAAAACTTATTCGACATAACGCTGCCAAATGTGAAACACTTCAATTTTTCCTTCGAATTCTTATCGCGATGAATTGCGCAGTCTATCGACGCTTCTTTTATTGCCATAAGCAGCTGCGAATTGATTTCCTCTTTAATCGTCGATATTTCAAACAATGCTTGGTCAGTTGTAATCGGTTTTTGCGCGTTAAGTTTGCTTACGTCATTCAGGCGCAACTCCATTGACGCATCGTCTGCCATTTGTTCAGGTGTAAATCGCATAATATACATCATCACATAAACACTTCGCAACTTCTCATCTTTCAGGTCATTGTGGCTACATATACGTCTAGCCCTCCCAATTACTTGCTCGATTCTTACAGGCTGCCAGTAAGGTTCCATAATATGGACATAACGGACGTTGCGCAAACTGATACCCTCGGCACCGGATGCAGTAATCATAAGAACCTTAACAACCTCGCCCATAAAATTATTCGCGGACTTCGGCACCAGTTGTTGTTTTAATGTGACTGGAATATAGTCCCATGTGCTGTTGAATACATTTCTTATTATTTCGCGCTCTTCGTCGCTCTCTGTTCCCGTATACAAAGCATACATCGGTTTGCCCTGGTCGGCGTCACTAATATCAAGAACCCAAGCACCTGAGTCATTTTTACGTATTTTAAAACGCGCAAATCCGTTCGCCTCAAGCACCATAGCGAAAAGCCCAATACCTTCAATCGTTCGAAACTGACTATATACCAAATGAAGACCAGAATGCTGGGGTTCTGTAATATTTTCCAACATTGCTAAAAACTTCGGACTATAGGTTTGCAACTCGCCCTGGGGTGCTTTTGTAAGGTAGCGTGCCATACCACTGCGAATACGCATAAGCGCGGTTGCAATACGTTTATCATAAGATGAGTCAGTTTTTTCCTCGATTTCTTTCACTATTTCTTCGACATCGTCGCCGGCGTGTTCACCATTCATATTGTCTACGCGTTCAGCAGCAGTGAGTGCATCAACGTCTTCCTCATTTACTCCTTCTTTAACAGCGCCTTCAACATTGGTGCCTTCTTTTGGAAGCGGGCGCGTGATTTCGGTAGGGAAAACAAAGTTG
>CAIRSV010000137.1 GCA_903881265.1 uncultured Bacteroidota bacterium | reverse complement strand
ATTCGAATGGGATAACAGCAATCTCGCACTTGTTTCAGCGTCCGAGATGCTGAAAGGTAGCGATGCATACATCGCCACAGGTTCGAATAATTCAGCCAAATACTTTGAATTTTACTTCGCCAAATACCCACATATCATCCGACGAAATCGAACATCGATTGCTATTCTTGATGGAAATGAAACTGAAGAGGAATTAGAACAGCTTGCCGATGATATCTATCAGTACTTCGGTTTGGGTTGCCGTAATGTAACAAAACTATACGTACCCGAAACGTACGACTTCATTCCGATGCTTGCTGCATTCCGTAAATACGACCATCTCAAGCACCACAATAAATTCAGAAACAATCTAGATTACAATCTAGCACTGTATATTCTCAACAACCAATTGTATATGAGCAGTGAAAGTATACTTGTGGTAGAACATCAATCGATATTTTCAGCCATTGCCGTCGTGCATTATGAACATTACTCAGATAATAACAAGCTCATCGAACAACTTCATGCAAGCGACGAAATACAGGCTATCATTGGTCATGGGCATATCCCATTCGGCAAAGCTCAAACACCTTCTATTTTTGACTTTGCGGACAATGTGAATACCATTCATTTTCTCAATACCCTGTAATCCCTTAACATGTTTTTATGTGTTAAAAAAGTTTAAAATTAGCTGAACGCGTTGTGACTGATTCTATTTTTGTGTCCTAAAAAATTATCAGAAATGAAAAAGATAGCAAGCATCATTTTAATCGCATTTGTGACATCCCTTTTTACTTTTGCCATTGCAAAAAAATACATCTACTCTGATCAGGTATTTTCAATGAGCCGCAATACCTCAACAAATCCTGATGCCCATTTTACCAATTACACGCCATCTTCATCCGCAGAAGGTGGTGGTTATGTCAGCCTCGAAGATGCCGCAGAAAAAGCAAGCAAAGCGGTGGTGCATATCAAAACCGAAAAGAAAATGGCGTCGATGCAAAACAGGAATCCATTCGGCGATGATCTATTTGAACAGTTCTTCGGCGGCCGCGGACAATTCATGCAGCCACAACCTCAACAAGGAAGTGGATCAGGTGTCATCATTTCAGAAGATGGTTATATTGTCACCAATAATCATGTGGTTGATGGAGCCGATGAAGTAACCGTTGTTATGAATGATAAAAAAACACTCATCGCTAAAGTAATCGGAAAGGATGCCGCTACAGACCTCGCCGTGCTAAAAGTAGAAGAACAAAAACTTCCTTATTTAACCTTTGGAAACTCTGATGATGTTCGCCTCGGACAATGGGTACTCGCTGTGGGTTATCCATTAAGTCTTGAAACAACAGTGACTGCAGGTATCGTGAGTGCTAAATACCGCAACATCGGAATTAATCAAACGAAGATTGGAAATAATAGCACCGCCGTCGAAAGTTTCATTCAAACAGATGCCGCTGTTAATCCCGGCAATAGTGGTGGCGCCTTGGTGAATGCACGAGGTGAACTTATCGGCATTAATTCTGCTATTGCCTCTCCTACTGGCTCTTATGCAGGTTATTCCTTTGCAATCCCATCGAACATTGTACAAAAAGTAACAAATGACATGGTTAAATATGGCAATGTGCAACGAGCCTTCCTTGGTGTTAGCTATGTCGATAGTAAGACAGCCGACCCCAAAGAGACTAGCAAACTTGGCCTTGATAAATATGACGGTGTTTCGATTAAAGAAGTGAATAAGGAAAGTGCAGCCGAAGATGCAGGTTTGAAAGAAGGCGACATCATCACGAACATAGGTGGAAAAGAAATCAAAAACGGCCCTCAATTATCAGAGCAAGTGGCGCAATACCGTCCTGGCGACAAAACAACAATTACCTATATCCGCAATGGGGTTGTCAACACCAGTACTATCATTTTCAAAAACAGAATTGGGAATACCGACATTGTGAAGAATGACTCAAACGGACAATTAGGAGCCACGCTTAAAGAGTTGAGTAAAGCCGAGTGTCGTGTTTTGGGCGTCAAAAGCGGCGTGCAGGTTTCGAATATCAAACCGAACGGATTATTGGCCAAACAAACCCGAATCAAGAATTCATTTATCATTACACAAATCAACGACGACCCAATTGAATCAATCGATGAACTTACTAAGGTACTATCATCAGGCGAAAACGACTTTCAGCTTGGTGGTGTTTATCCGAATCTTCAGGGCGTGTATTATTATATAGTCAGATTGAATTAATTGGTCACAATCATATTAAAATCCCTGTCCATAAATTTTCATTGGGCAGGGATTTTTTCATGGCGTACGCTACAACACTGTTGAGCAATTTACAGCGGTTGTATCAATCGAACTACGTTTACGCCATTGCAGATTTTCGAAGTAGTATTTGTTTATGCGCGCCGTCCCAAATCTCAATTCGTCGTTGCAACGATTCAAGTGTGGCTTGTTCAGCCTCTTTCCAACGTTGATCGTCTGTTCCGCATAGATTTGAGGTCATTTGCAGGGCGAGATGACTATGATGATCGCCATCCACTTCGATATGCCGCTCCAGATAATATTGGAAAGTTTTGGCCGCACCGCTCATGCGCTCGTTCAGCTCCCTCACAAACGAAATGAACATACCCGGTATCAGATCTTCCCTGCCATAAGTAAAGACAGCCGCCGCAATAT
>CAIRSV010000136.1 GCA_903881265.1 uncultured Bacteroidota bacterium | reverse complement strand
ATTGATTGAGTAAGGCTTTGGTCAATCCGAGCGCCTTCGTTGGCATCTGAGCCAATGACAACGCGATATTCCAACTTTCATTGTTGAATACATCATCGGCAAATACCTTGTAGATCATACCAACGCGTTCCGCTTCTTCTGCCATCACCCTTTCACCCAACATCATATAAGCGGCCGCCTTCTGCAATCCAATCAAACGAGGCAGAAAAAATGTACCGCCACTATCAGGTATGAGACCAATTTTACTGAAGGCTTGTATAAACGATGCACTAGCTGTTGCAACTACGATGTCTCCGGCAAGAGCTATATTAGCACCGGCACCAGCAGCTACTCCATTCACCGCACAAACAACGGGCTTTGAGATAGCACGCATTTTTTCTATTATCGGATTATAATGTTCGGATACAATCTGAGCTAATTCGATACCATTGTCTTCGATTGCTTCAGCTAAATCCTGACCCGCGCAAAATGCCTTTCCTTCACCAATTAAATAAACACAACGAACCGTATCATCTGCGGCAGCATCATCAATGGCAGCTTGAAGTTCGAGTGCCATTTCGCGACAAAAGCTATTAAATTTATCCGGCCTATTAAGCGTTATTTTTGCAACCCCTGCTATTTTTTCTACACGAATGAATGTCATTGTATCTGTTCTTTCGGCAAAGATTCAATTATTTTTCCTTGTGAGCAACGCTTAATCGAAAATAAAAAACAAGACTGACGTATTGATATGTGGACTAATGCAATTACTTTAGCCAAAAGATTTTTTTATGAAGAACCTTATTTTCATTGCACTGATAACCTTCTCCTTAAGTGTATTAATCAACTGTTCGCCGAAAGTGGCAACTAAAACGGCAGCGAGCCAACAACCGAGTGTAAAGAATAATGTTCTCGTGGATGAGAAGCACGTTGAGCCTATTGAAGTCAAGGACATGGAAATTCTAGATGCGAATGCAACTGCAACGTCTACCCCCTTTGCCAATACGCCGGATGACGAACAAATTAAGATCTATAACGAGATGGCACCTCTTCGTGCAGAAATCGGAAAAAAACTTGTGACTGTTCGTTGTGGCAAATGTCATGATACACCTCAAGCCATGAACAAACCTGCAGAAGCATGGATACACATCATGAAAAAAATGGGACCTAAAGCCAAACTGAATACGGATGAGTATCTTGAAGTCTCTGCCTATTTAGTGCAAAACGCCAAGAAATAGCCGCATGATTTTATTGCCACTGATAGTGGTGGCGCATGTTCTTTTATGCATGTAAAACCCTCTGAACACGCTATCGTTCCGCGATAGGTATTCAATAGTGTCAAGCCGACTTGATTCAACATATCAGTTGCCATTGATTAGCTGGAGCAATGCAAAATTTAGTCTATTGCAAAATTCCAATTGGTATTATTCGTATTTTGCGCATCAAAATAAAAATCTGTTGAGACACAAGAAAAATCAACTTGTTAGTAGAATCAGGCCTAGTCGTTTGACTAGCATTATGCTCAGTATCATCGTACTATGTTGCACGTATGTATCACATGCACAGGACACAAGTCGCTTGCGTGTAAGCATCCTTACCTGCGGTGTTGGCGAAGATCTATATTCGTGTTATGGTCACAGCGCTATTCGCATCATCGATTCATCTACAGGAACTGACATCGTGTACAACTACGGCACTTTTAATTTCGGCGATCCAGATTTCTATTCAAAATTTACTAGAGGAAAACTTCCCTACTATCTCAACGACGAAAATTTTCAAGGCTTTATCGGCACATACATAAATGAAGGTCGTGGTGTAACAGAGCAGTTGCTAGACCTTACAGACAAGGATGCAAAAATGGTGCAATACTTTTTGTCCGATAATTTAAAAGAAGAAAATAAATATTACCGTTACGATTTCCTGCTTGATAATTGTTCAACAAGAGTACGTGATATCTTCCCAACACTCTTCAATACGCGCTTTGAATTTGGGCACTCCATGGCCGATGACAGTTGCAGTTTCCGCACCATACTTGATCAGTATGAGAAAAATAAACATTGGGAACGTGTAGGTATTAATTTGCTGATGAGCCATCTCGTCGACAATAAAATGAGCAATGTTCAAAGCATGTTTCTTCCTGATTATCTGATGAAAGGAATATCAGACGCCACACTTGACGGGAAACCTATCGTGAAAGAAACGATTTCGATTTTACCTCAGATAGTAGCTATTCCAACAGAAGTCAATCAACCCAAAATGCTTCTTTGGGCCTTCTTATTTGCTGTTGTATTTCTTTCATTCAACAAAACGTTTCAGCCTTGGCTCGTTTATGTTGATGTGTTATTATTTATGCTACTCGGTCTGCTAGGATGCTTCATGCTTTTCATGTGGTTTGGCACTGAGCATGCAGTGTGTAGTTACAATCGCAACCTATTTTGGGCCTTTCCACTGCATCTAATTTTCGCGTTCATGTTAACCAGAAATTCTGACAAGGCGAGCCGATATGCCCGCTATGCATCGTGGTTGGTGACACTTTCCATGCTCTACGGGTTGATTGCCACACAAGCCTATATGTCTGAAATAATCCCTTTACTTCTTCTCATCCTTTTCCGTCTTGGAAAATATGCAAGGCGGTCAACTTATTTTGCATTCAACAAACAAGTGTAATAGTATGCCTACAGAATTGAAGAGTGACCGGTTTGCAAAATGTGTCTATACCAAAAGCGGTCAAGGATTTCCTATCATACTGCTGCATGGTTTTGCAGAAGATCATCATATTTGGAAGTATCAGCTAGCCGCGCTGAAAACCAACTACACAGTAATCGTTCCTGACTTACCAGGCAGTGGTTTATCGCCTTTGCCGAAAGAAGAAATGAGTATTGAATTATTCGCCGATTTTGTTTTTGACATCATACAACAAGAACAACTTGAAAAAATTATACTCATTGGCCATTCGATGGGAGGATATGCTACACTTGCTTTTGCCGAAAAATACGAATCCTATCTAGCCGCCTTCTCATTGGTTCATTCATCGGCATATGACGATGATGATGCCAAGAAAACAAACAGGCAAAAAACAATCAAACTCATTCAGAATAACGGAAAGGAGGTCTTCCTCAATGCGATGATTCCCAATTTATATAGCGAATTATCAAAAAAGACATTACAGTCCGAAATGAATGAACACCTTGCAAACGCCTTAAAAATTTCAGCCGATTCATTACAAGCCTATTATACTGCAATGATTCATCGCCCATCAAAAATTTCCGTCTTAGAAAATACGTCATTGCCTGTTCAGTTCATTATTGGCACCGATGACAATGCAGTGCCCTTTTCGCAATCGTTGCAGCAGGCTGCTATCGCAAAAATAGCCAAGGTCGATATACTTCGACATGTAGGTCACAGCGGCATGGTAGAAAGTCCGACTCTATTAAATGCTATGCTAAATAGCTTTTTGAAATACGCGTTAAAATTATAAAAAGCCTTACTTTTGTTCATCTTGAAAAAACTCCTACCAATACTATTGTTAGTCCTTTGCCAATCAGCGTTTGCATCGCATATCGTGGGCGGCGAGTTTACATACAAATGCATTGGCACAAACAAGTATGAGTTTACATTAAACCTTTACCGCGATTGCCTTCCACCATCACAAGGTGGCGGAAACCCGGCTGCATTAGCGGATGACGACCCGGCCTTTCTTACCATCTTCAGAGGTAATTCGTTTTATTCAATCGATTCGGTTTATTCCTTTAGCAGTTTGGTCGTGCCCGTGAACTTCAGTAATGACTGCATTAATAACCCACCGCCCACTTGCATCAACCGACTTCAGTTTAAATATTTGGTCATTTTGCCAGACAATTTAGTGCCCTATACCATCATGTGTCAGCGTTGTTGTCGTAACGGATCAATCAACAATATCATCAACCCCGGCAACACAGGCGCCACCTATTTTGCAAGCATTCCAGCAGCACCAATTGTATGCAATACGAGTGCAGCCTTTACTAATTATCCTCCACAGATTATCTGTATCAATAATCCATTCGTATATAACCATGCTGCCTTTGATGCTGATGGCGATTCGTTGTCGTATGAATTTTGCAACGCCTTCAAAGGTGGCGACCCTACTGACCCAAAACCAAAAATTACTACCAGCCTTCCCGGACTAGCCACAGTTAATTATATTTCACCATTGAATGGAGGCACCCCTATGGGAGGCAATCCTGTCATAAAAATCAATCCTGTCACGGGACTTATTACCGGCACGCCTAACCTTCTAGGCCGCTTCGTGGTGAATGTGTGTTGTAACGAATGGCGAAATGGCACTATCATCAACACAATACGTCGAGAATTTCAGTTTGTTGTTACCAATTGTTCGAAGGCCGTTGTAGCTAACATCCCTCAACTTTCTGAAGAACAGAATACCTATATTGTCAGTTGTAAAACCAACACAATTCATTTCATCAACACAAGTACAGGTGGTTTCAAATACGATTGGGACTTTGGGGAAACAGGCATTACGACCGATACATCGACACAGTTTGAACCAACTTATACTTACAGCGATACAGGCACCTATATTGTCAAACTGATTGTCAATAAAGGCTCTACGTGTCCAGACAGCATTACGCGTTTTGTAAAAGTCTATCCTAATTTTCAAACCGATTTTGATTATCAAGGATTACTATGTCCTAATCAACCTATTTCATTTTTTGACAAGACAACATCTACGTTTAATGCGATCAATTATTGGAAATGGAATTTTGATGATGGCGATACAAGCCGAATGCAAAATCCGATACATACTTACAACAACATAGGACGAGATTTTACGATCACACTCATTTCTGGCAATAAGTATGGATGCCGTGACACCGCATCGAACACATTGAGCATTCCTCAGGTGCGCATCTTTGCAGGCAATGATACGGTTATTGTAAAAAATTCACCATTCCAGTTTAATGGCACCGGTGCCCAATCTTACGCTTGGAGCCCATCGACTTTTATGGACAATCCAAATGTCTATAACCCCAATGCAATTTTTCCAGAAATGGGTGTATTCACCTATGTGCTGCAGGGTATCACATCAAATGGCTGTATAGGCAAAGACACGATCAACATCACTATCGCCGATGGCCCTTATATTACTATGCCGAATGCATTTTCGCCGAACAGTGATGGCGATAATGACATTTTCAGAATTTTAGCCGCTGGCTTTAAGAAATTAAATTATTTTAAAATTTATGACCGCTGGGGCGAAGAGGTATTCTTTACCAACTACTTCCGAAGAGGTTGGGACGGCACCTACAAAGGACGAGATTGCGAAGTGGGTACCTACTTTTGGATCATCAGCGCCATTGACATAGATAACAAAGAAAAAACGATCAAAGGGGACGTGACCTTACTCAGATAACCACATGAATAGAACAGTATTAATCACAGGAGCCACATCGGGGATAGGACAAAGTTGCGCACTTCAATTTGCAAAAAACAATTTCAACTTAATCTTAACAGGCAGGCGACTCGATCGGTTGACTGCGTTGAAAGCTTCGTTGGAAGAACAATATCATTGTGCAGTGCAAATCTTATGTTTCGATGTCAGGCATCTCGAAGAAACCAAACAAGCAATCGCCACGATAGACACAACCCGTTTCCCGGTCATAGATATCTTAATCAATAACGCAGGACTCGCATCAGGTATGTCAACCATTGACGAAGGTGATTATGACGATTGGAATGTCATGATCGACACGAATGTAAAAGGTTTGCTGCATGTTAGCAGAGAAGTGATGCCTATGATGAAGCGACAAGGTGTTGGACATATCGTTAATATCAGTTCAACTGCAGCAAAAGATGTATATGCAAAAGGCAATGTGTATTGCGCTACCAAACACGCCGTTGATGCACTCAGTAAAAGTATGAGAATAGATTTATTGCCGTATGGCATTAAGGTAACATCGGTGAATCCAGGTGCCTGCGAAACTGAGTTTTCGTTGGTGCGATTTAAAGGCGATGAAGATCGTGCCAACGCCGTATACGATGGATTTACGCCGCTCACACCAAGTGATGTAGCAGATGCAATCTATTATGCGTGTACGCTACCAACGCATGTTTGTATCAACGACTTAACCCTGACTTGCCTCACGCAAGCCAATGCACATTACACCATTAAAAAAACAGTTTAATTTTTAAAAACTCTCTTTCATCATGTATATCGAACAACTATATACTTCGTGTTTGTCTGAAGCCGCTTATTTTATCGAATCAGATGGCGAAGTAGCAATTATTGACCCCTTGCGTGATACAGACAAGTATATCGCAATGGCCGAAGAACGAAACGCCAAGATCAAATATATTTTCGAAACACATTTTCATGCCGATTTTGTTAGTGGGCATATCGACCTAGCAAAAAAAACAGGCGCTACAATTATCTACGGGCCGAATGCAACAACAGCATTTGAAAAATACACCGCAACGGATAACGAAGATTTTATCCTAGGCAAATTGACAATGAAAGCGCTTCACACACCGGGGCACACAATGGAATCGACATGCTATTTATTAATGGATGAAGATAAAAAACCTTCCGCACTATTTACCGGCGATACGCTCTTCGTAGGTGATGTAGGACGACCTGATTTATTTAGTGGCAATCTGACGAAAGAAGAATTGGCTGCCTATCTATATGATTCACTCAACAAATTGAAACAATTACCCGATTATGTAAAAGTGTATCCTGCCCACGGACCTGGATCGAGTTGCGGAAAAAATTTAGGGCCAAATACCCACAGCACTATTGGTGAAGAAAAGCAGAGTAACTATGCAATGCAAGAGCAATCAAAAGACGACTTTATCAACGCAGTCACACAAGGTTTACATACACCTCCTGTGTATTTCGCTATCAATGCGAGCATCAATCAAAAAGGATATACAAGTTTAGATGAATTAAAAACAGACGGTTTGAAACCATTATCTATTTCAGCATTTAAAAAAGAAGTGAACGAAGGCGCTATCATACTTGATACACGTTCAGCAAAACTATTTACAGAAGGATTTATTCCTGGATCCATCAGCATTGGTCTTGAAGGCCGATTTGCCGAATGGGCCGGAGCCTTGTTGCCGTTTAAAGCAAGCATCATATTAGTAAACGACGAAGGAAAAGAAGAGGAAACGCTTGTGCGATTGGCCCGTGTAGGGTTTGATAAAATTCATGGCTACCTTAAAGGAGGTTATGAGGCTTGGAAAAATGCAGGTGAAGAAATCGACTTGATTATTGATATCGAAGCGGATGAATTAAAGATGGACCTAAATTATGATGCTAAGATGGTAGTGGTTGATGTGCGGAAAGAACTTGAATTTGAAGCTGGCCATGTAAAAACCGCATTAAACATTCCGTTGCATACACTCACCGACATGTCGATCATCAGTAATTTTGAAGAATCAGATAATTTATATGTGCATTGCGCAGGTGGTTATCGTTCTGTCATCGCTGCATCGCTACTAAAACGTCAAGGTTATCACAACCTAAGGAATGTATTAGGCGGGTATGACCAAATCAAATTGGTAGCCGATATGCCATTGGTCGCCTCTAAAGATGTGCTGAACTAAGCAACACAAACATGTGATTCTCGCGCTCTTCAAGAAGCCTATGCGTTAAAGTAAACTTAACGGAATAGTAATTGTGTATTTGTTTTTACATTTGCTACACTTCCCCCACTATATGAAAGTACACCTTATTGTCTTAGCCGTATTGCTGCTGCCTTTCTCATCATTCGCACAAAAAGAAAAAAGAGAAAAAAAAGACCCTTGGACTTCGACAGAATTATGGATACCAGTGCCTATCAATCGACAATTATGGCACGACAAGATAGATAAGATTCAACTAGCAGCCGATGAATTTGACCACACGAAAGATGGCCGCATCACTGTCAAAGGCGATACGACTTCGAGCGACAAACTGACGGATGCCTTGCTACGACATGTAGACCAACTGCAGCAAATCATTGAAAATTTACCGCTTGATCATTTTAAAAAAATAACGTACCTGACGGAATTACAAGTCTCAATAAAAGAATTTACATTCGATCAGGCGAATGGAAAAGTAGATGCGGAATTATATACGAACACTGTAGATAATTACGAGACGCTGATTAAGAAACGTGAATTAGGTGGCGACATTTTAGATGATATCAATGCAAATTTCAGTCGCTCATTGTATAACCTGATGCCGATGTTCAAAGAAAACGGTCCGGCCATAGCTGCTGTGTATACAAACATGGTAAGGTTATACCCCGATGAGATGTTTAAAAAATTGCGTGAGTATAAAGACCTTCCTGCCGCCGAAGACATGCTCGCTCATATTGCACCCAAACAACCTAATCTAATTCTTACGTATGCCAATAGCACATCCTTAGAACGCGCTATCGTAAGACGTTGTAAAGATCAGTTGGTGAAGAAAATTGTCGAAATAGCAGACAGAGCCAAAACACCGTTGAAAGCCATTGTGTACCTCGAAGATTTGAGAGATGGTTCTATGTCTATCAATGATGTCAATGCAGTGACCGAAGTGCCTGAACTTTATTTTAAAAGTTTGATGAAGCAACGAATGAAACCGAATCTTCTAACAAAAAAAATCCTTGACCGCGAATCAAAAATGCAGGCATTAGAATATGTACGAGTCATGAACGAGCTGCATGAATCAACAGATCTTGTGCGTTTTAAATGCCTTGAAAATCTCACTCCGAATGAAATGTATTTCCTTATGGTCCTTTGCAGTGATGAGATTTACACGAGTACGTTTGTAGGTACCTTCAACAGAATGCTTGTCAAAATGGCCCCTATGAAAGGTGATGCGTTTTTGCAAGACTTAAATATGGATAAATTCAGAACCTTCATTCGTATGTGTGCCGGTTATAACAAGCTCGATGAATTTATCGCAACTATCGACGAAGAAAATCGGAATACATTAATGGCTAAATTTGTCAAGAATATCGACAAGAATACCGAAACAGATTTGGAAGATGCGGTGGATGTAGCTGATTCATTCGGCAGTATCAATGACCCGAATGTATTGGATTATCTTTTAGGCGAAGTCGAAGCGAATTATGAAAGAGTGTATAAAGAAAATAACAAGCGTGGCTTAATCATTTATTTCCTCTTACACACATTATGTAATTCAGCAATTAATCCTGATGCGTCGAATGACGAGTTGCAGAAACAACTGCGAGTGCCCCCAATTACATTTATTCCATATCGTAATCTAACCAACGATAGTGGCTCAGTAGTAGAACAAGTTTTCTTTTATGGTGACGAAGATGGCATGAACTCATTTGCAAGTTTCCAGGCAATCTTCAAAGCCGATGAATGGAAATCTGTCAAAAACGATAAGTGGCTTACACTCACATCAATCAAAGGTAAACCAATGACAGTCTATGCTAATTTGCCATTGGCAGAACCCCTAGACGAAGAAGCGCAGCGTTCGCTATGCGATTATATGGACAAAAATAAAATCAGTCCGTCCATCATTGCACATAGAGGCCATAGCTATCATTTATCCACCACGATGTCTCATCTTAGCGCCACAAACAAAATTATTATTCTTGGTTCGTGTGGAGGTTATCATAACCTTTCAACCATATTAGAACATTCAGAAGATGCTCACATCATATCAAGTAAGCAAACAGGATCGATGCGTATTAACGATCCGATATTAAGCGACTTACACAAATTAATTTTAGGTGGTCAAGATGTGAATTGGATCGACTATTGGAACGGGTTGGGGATACAAATGAAGACGCCTCAACTGCAAGATCTTTTTAACGATTATGTGCCTCCTCACAAAAATATGGGTGCATTATTTCTGAAAGCATTCAAAATTCAAATGCAGGAAAATGGTTAGTAATAAAAAAAAGGCTTGTCGATTGATAAGCCTTTTTTTAGGAATAAACTATCTGATTATGCAAACTGACAAATAACACCTCCCATCAAGGCCAATACCACTATCCAATAACCAACATGGATCGCCATGTACTTAAATCCTTTTCGTTCAAATAAGGCATTGGTGCCAATCAACGGCAATGCAATAATCAAGGCAGTGATGCTGCCGTGCAAAGCCCCATGTTTAAAGGTCCTAAATCGCATGCCGTAGGTTTCATAAAAATTCTTCATATACGCCGCTGATTCGATCGACTTATCGCCATCAAAAACAGAACCAAATGCAAACTGATGAATGGCAATAGGCATCAATCCAGCTGCTAAGATTAACGCGAATAAATAACAAAGTCCTACAATCAGGGCCATATTGCCGCTCTTCATCGATTCGGGTGTAGCTCCGATCGATTTCATCCAAGCATTTCCAAAAGCCTTTGGATGATACCAAATAAAACCAACTAATAAGGGAATGAGTGCTGCAATAAAAAGCACGTAAGCATGAATAGTCATGTAATGGATGTTTGATGAATGCACAAGATAGAAAAGCGGATGTAAAAATTTACGCTACATACCTATAGTGCACATACGAACAACCTGTAAACTTCTACTAGCTAAATGCCTCTCTAATTTTATCAAAGAAACTCTTATCCGATCGTGTAATATCTGGTTTGAAATTAGGCGAAGATTTCATTTTTTCGAGCATGTCCTTTTCTTCGCTGCTTACCTGTTGTGGCGTCCATACATTGATATTAATCAACTGATCACCTTTGTCGTAACTATTGACACTTGGAAATCCTTTGCCTTTCAATCGAAGTATTTTACCCGCTTGTGTTCCGGCAGGTATTTTAATTTTTGCTTTGCCTGTAATCGTTGGCACTTCAAACTCCAACCCCATCACAGCATCAGGAAACGAAAGATGTAACTCATATAGGACATTCAGCCCTTCACGTATAAGTTCAGGATGTTTTTCTTCTTCAATAACGACCAACAAATCGCCGGGGTGTCCATTTCGTTCACCTACATTACCCTTACCACTTACACTCAATTGCATCCCTTCTTGTACACCTGCTGGAATATCGATACTGATTGTTTCTTCACCATATACACGCCCCTCGCCTTTGCAGGGCGTACATTTATTTGCAATCATGGTACCATCACCATTACACGACGAACAAGTAGTAACAGTTTGCATTTGACCAAGAAAAGTACTCGTCACTCTACGAACCTGCCCACTGCCTCCGCAAGTGCCGCACGATTGAATAGACGATTTGTCTTTAGCGCCATTGCCACTGCAGGTATCGCACTTGATATATTTTTTTACCTTGATAGTTTTATGCGCACCTTTCAAAAGCTCTTCATAATTAAGTTTCACTTTCACACGCAGGTTAGAGCCTCTAGCCCCTGTGCCTCTTGATCGACCACCGCCACGTTGACCGCCGCCGCCAAAAAAACTTTCGCCGAACACATCCCCAAAATTTGAGAAGATATCTTCCATGCGCATACCGCCTCCACCAAATCCACCACCGCCACCTGAAGCGCCACCAACACCCGCATGACCAAACTGATCATAGCGAGCTTTCTTATCGGCATCACTTAATATTTCATACGCTTCAGCAGCCTCTTTAAATTTATCTTCCGCTGATTTATCGCCCGGATTCCTATCTGGATGAAACTGCATAGCAACCTTGCGGTATGCCTTCTTGATTTCATCAGCAGACGCTCCTTTGCTCACACCTAATATTTCGTAAAAATCTCTTTTCATGTTTTAATCGATGGCTGTTTCAACACACCCTTTACTTTTTTTTAAACAAACGTTGCATAGTTTTCATTCAGGCATTAGGCGCCTTACCAACCACGACCTTAGCATGTCGGATTAGTTTATCATTAAGATAATAGCCTTTATTCAGTTCATCTATCACCTTTCCTTCCATATCAGTGGTAGGCGCAGGTATTTCAGTCACTGCTTCGTGCTTTTCGACATCAAACTCTTGCCCTATGCTATCAAACGATTTAAGGCCCTTTTGTTGTAACGTAGTTTTTAACTTATTAAAAACCAACATCATGCCTTCCTTGACGGCTTCAATATCTGTCGCTGTATCCATCTGCTTTTCGGCTCGGCCCATATCATCTACTACATCCAACATACTCATGATAACATCTTTGCCGCCCGTTTGGATCACTTCCATTTTCTCTTTAAAAGAACGTTTCTTGAAGTTATCAAATTCAGCAAAAAGACGCAAATACTTGTCTTTCCATTCAGCGGTCTCTGCTATTGCTTTACCTAATTCATCCTCATTTGCCATTTCTTCATTTGAATTCGTAGCGTCTGCCACATTATCATTTGAATTCAAATTTGACACTTCTTCTTCTTCATTGATTGTTTCTTTTATTGTCTCAGCCATTGTAATTTCTAATTTTTAGTTTGCAAATGTACTACTTGCAACTTTTTTGCCAAGAATAGTTTTCAGGACAAAATGGCTGAGCAAAACGCACAGACTCATATGAATGATCATTTTTATTCTTCTCCTATTTGCAAAAGATTCGATGGTTCAAATGGTTGTCGACATAGATTCTCATTCATTGCCAAACTACGAATTATAACATTTCTTTTATTGAGCTATCAGTCCTAGGTATTATATTTGCCATCCTCAATGAAACAATCAATAATTCTCTTCATTACTCTTGTCAGTCTTTTTTGCTCTTGCAAAAGCAATTTTGAAAAAGTGCAGAAAAGCAAAGATTTCCCTTATAAGCTCACCAAGGCCGATGAATACTACGACAAGAAACAATGGACAAAGGCAAATCAGCTCTATGAAGAGCTTCTAACCGTATATAAAGGAACCAAAAATTTTGAAAGCGTTTATTATAAATATGCGTTCACCTTTTATAACAACAAGGAATATTTAGCCGCATCGTATCACTTTAAGAACTTTGCCGACTTGTTTCCGAATTCGCCAAAATCTGAGGAATGTCAATTTCTGAATAGTCTGTGCCTCTACAAAATTTCTCCAGAATACTCACTTGACCAATCCAACACCATCAAATCAATAGGTGAACTTCAATCCTTTGTGAATAATCATCCCGAATCAGAACACGTCAAAGAAGCGAATACCCTGATTGATGAATCAAGAAGTAAGTTAGAAGTAAAAGACACGTATGGGGCAGACCTTTATTATAAAATAGGCGAGTACAAAGCTGCGTCGGTAGCCTTCGAACAAATTATCCGAAAATACCCCGATTCAGGGAATGTTGATTATTATCACTTCATGATGATCAAGGCTAGATATACATATGCCAAGAATAGTATTCCTGAGAAACAGGAGGCTAGATTTAATCAGATTCTGACCGAATACAACGAATTTGTGAGAAAATATCCAAAAAGCGCTTACCGAAATGAGGCAGAAAGGATAAATACACTATCTTTGGCGTCCTTAAAAAAAATAGCGAACAAATGACACAAACAAAAAAATTGTTGATTAACACCACAAATCCTTCTATTGAAGCCCGCGATTTAAAGTTGATTGAGGCTAAAACAGGCAATCTTTATGAGTCAATAGCTATTACAGCCAAACGTGCTAATCAAATCAACACTAAAATCAAGGACGAATTACATCGCAAATTGGAAGAATTCGGAAGTCTGAACGACAATCTTGAGGAGATTAGCGAAAACAAAGAACAAATTGAAATCTCACGTTTCTATGAGCGTATGGCTAATCCAGCGATTCAGGCCACGCACGAATTGTTGAACGATAAGATTTTCTTCAGAAAAAGAGACGAATAAGTCGTTTCACCTCTCTTCGTATCACCTCCACATCGCATCTTTGTGTACAATGACAGGAAAAAAAATACTCATTGCTGCGTCAGGCAGTATTGCGGCATATAAAATCCCTATTTTAGTGCGCCTCTGTATGAAAGCAGGTGCAGACGTGAAGGTAGTTCTTACTCCTTCCGCTTCTACATTCGTATCCCCGCTTGTCTTATCCACACTTACGAAACATGAGGTGCCGGTAGAAATGGCCGCAGAAAATACATGGGCCAATCATGTGGCGCTAGGTCGTTGGGCAGATGTTATGCTAATCGCCCCTGCTTCTTGTAATACCATTGCAAAAATGGCACACGGGCTCTGCGACAATTTATTGCTTTCGGTCTATTTATCATCTACCTGCCCTGTATTGATTGCTCCTGCCATGGATGAAGACATGTGGCATCACCCTGCAACACAAAAAAATTTAGATACACTAGTTTCCTATGGCCATTCTATCATACCGGCCGAACACGGTGAACTAGCGAGTGGATTAATTGGAATGGGGCGAATGGCCGAACCAACAACATTATTCAATCAACTGATCACCTTTTTTCAAGAAAGCCAACAACTGAGTGGATATTCGGCCTTGGTTACGGCGGGACCAACCTTTGAAAAGCTTGACCCCGTTCGTTTTATTGGCAATTACAGCACCGGAAAAATGGGTATCGCTATTGCTGAAGCACTCGCAAAAAAAGGATGCAATGTGCAGCTTGTCCTCGGCCCAACGCATCTACGTGCAAGTCACGCAAATATTACAACAACCAATATCGTCAGCGCGCAACAAATGTTAGAAGTATGCAGCCGCCTATTTCCAACTATGAATATTGCCGTTATGAGCGCTGCCGTAGCCGATTATACACCGAATGAGGTGTCTACTGTCAAAATCAAAAAGAAAGAACATGATGTGACATTGCCATTAAAAAAGACAGTCGACATTTTAAAGCACCTAGGTACTATCAAAAAAAACAACCAATTATTGATTGGCTTTGCACTTGAAAGCAATAATGAAAAGGATTATGCGTTAGCTAAACTAAACGAAAAAAATGCGGATGCCATTGTGCTCAATTCATTGAATGATGCTGGTGCAGGATTTTCGTATGACACCAACAAAATAAGTATTTTTGAAAAAAACGGGAAAGAAACCCATTACGAATTAAAAACAAAGACTGACGTTGCGCGTGATATTGTCGAAAAAATAATTGAACTCTTAGGATGAAGCAGATACTTTTCACACTGACCCTTATTATCATGACCATATCTTCCTATGCTCAGGAGATAAACTGCAAAGCCATTGTGATGGCTGATCAAATTCAAGGAGTAGACCCTAAAGTATTTAAAACACTGGAAAAATCATTGGGTGATTTCGTGAACAGCAGAAAATGGACCAATGATAATTTCGAAACCAAAGAAAAAATAGAATGTGTCCTCACGCTAATTCTAAGCAAACCAATTGATGGGGTTGAAGGCGGATATACAGGCAAGTTGAATATTCAAGCCACAAGACCTGTATTCAATTCTACCTATTCTTCGACCATGGTCAATTATATCGATAATGATGTGGCCATCAAATTTGATCAATTTCAAAGCCTTGATTTTAATGACAATCGAATTACTGGTGCTGATGCGCTCTCCTCCAATCTAACAGCGTTAATAGCCTATTACACCTATATCATCTTAGCCCTCGACTACGATAGCTATTCACTGAAAGGAGGTACAGAGTTCTATAATAAGGCACAGAATATCGTGAACAACGCTCCCGAGTCGAAAGTCATTATGGGCTGGAAAGCGACAGAAAACCAACGCAACCGCTACTGGCTAGTTGATCAGGCAACCAATAGCCGGTTTGCTGAAATGAGAACCTTATTCTACAAATATCACCGACTTGGGCTTGACCAATTCTCGACCGACGCTGAACTTGCCCGCAATACAATGAACGATATCTTTCCAATGCTTGAACGAGTAAATACCGACAACCCGTCTAGTGTGCTACTGCGTTTCTTTTTCTATGCCAAGTCTGATGAAATTCAAAATTTCTTGGCAAAGACAAGTATGGTTGATAAACAAAAAATCATTCCAATCCTAGCAGCCATCGACGTATCGAATGCCGCTAAATATCAGGCATTACTTAAATAATTTTCAACTTGCGCCAACTTCAGCATTTGTTTCCCTTCCAAAGCTTCTTGATAATTTCGCTCATGGCCTCCTTGTTTTTTTCATGCAATAACACACCTGAGCCCTTACCTCTAGAAACAATGAGTAAGATCCTGACTGAAATGTATGTTGCCGAATCATACGCCCAATTTGTCCCTAAAGATTCAACACAACTAGATAACAAAAATCAGGATTCACTAAAAAAGTACGTCAGCGCTATTTTGCTTGAAAACAACACCAATGAAACTGCATTTAAACAAAGTATTGATTGGTATAAATCAAGGCCCGAACTTTTCGATTCGATCTACCAACAAGTACTAACTGACCTCGCCATTTGGCAGACAAAGGTCGATAGAAAATAAATTATCGAATTGCAAATTAATTTTAGGGCATTCCTTTGAGAATGATTATTTTTGCGCCACTTAAAATTAAATATAGCATTCGACTATCATGGGCAAATTAAAAGAACATTTCTACGAAACAGCGGTGAAGGCTTCTGACGAAATTAAACAATTGATTAAAGAACACGGCGAAACCGTTGTTGATACCGTTACACTATCTCAGGTTTATCAGGGCATGAGAGGTATTATCGGACTTGTGACAGAAACATCATTACTCGATTCCAATGAAGGCATACGATTCAGAGGCTTTTCAATTCCTGAATTAATTGAAAAATTACCACATGCTCAGGGAGGCTCACAACCTTTACCCGAAGGATTATTTCATCTGATGTTAATCGGCGAAATACCTACCCACGAAGATGTTGAACATCTTTCGGCTGTTTTTGGCAGACGTTCTCACGTGCCGAATTATGTTTTTGATGCCATTGAAGCATTACCTATTCACGCCCATCCAATGACACAATTTGGTGTTGGTATCATGGCGATGCAAACCGAATCGATCTTTGCTAAAGCATACAATGAGGGTGTCAATAAAAAAGATTATTGGAATTATATCTTCGAAGATACCATGAATCTTATTGCTCGCCTTCCGCGCATTGCGGCCTATATCTATCGACGTAAATATAAAAATGGCGAACATATACAACCAAACGGAATGCTTGATTGGGCTGCCAATTTCGCACATATGCTTGGATTTGAAGATGAAGGCTTCAGGGAACTGATGCGTCTGTATCTAACCATTCATGCCGACCACGAAGGAGGTAATGTAAGTGCGCACGCTACGCATTTGGTTGGTTCTGCACTGAGTGACCCGTATCTTGCATTCGCCGCTGGCATGAATGGATTAGCAGGTCCATTGCATGGTTTAGCAAATCAAGAAGTGATACGATGGATTGAAGAAATGCAGCGTGAATTAGATACACAGCTTCCAACCAAAGACCAAATAGCCGCCTATGTCAAGAAAACATTGGCCAATGGCAAAGTGGTTCCTGGCTATGGACATGCCGTACTTCGTAAAACTGACCCTCGATTTATCGCTCAAATGGAATTTGGCAAACAACATTGTGCCGATGACGCATTAGTGCAAACTGTTTGGAACGTTTATGAAGTGGTTCCTCCAATATTAGAAAGCCTTGGCAAAATCAAAAATCCATGGCCTAATGTTGATGCGCACTCAGGTGCCTTGTTAAAACATTATGGATTGGTTGAAGAAGATTTCTATACTGTCATGTTCGGCGTTTCAAGAGCCTTAGGCGTACTCGCTAGTCTTTGCTGGGACAGAGTCTATGGATTCCCTATCGAGCGACCAAAATCTGTTTCAACACGACAAGTTAAACAATGGTTGAATAAAGAAATCCCGAATCTGGAATAATCCATTTCGCACTAAAAAATATAGGCTGCTTTCATAAGGCAGCCTTTTCTTTTTATAATTCTCGGCAAGCTGGCAGAATGCTGACTGCGTTATCTATTAGGCATTCATCAAAAAAAATATCAAAAGAAAGAACGCTTTTCCAACTTGATGCCTTGATTGACATCTTAT
>CAIRSV010000135.1 GCA_903881265.1 uncultured Bacteroidota bacterium | reverse complement strand
CGTTACTAATAAAAATTATTCCGAATGCCGGGTCAATTAAAAGAGGTACGAAGCAGAATCACGTCGGTTAACTCGACGCAACAGATCACCAAAGCAATGAAAATGGTGTCTGCAGCGAAGTTACGTCGTGCGCAAGATCGTATCACACAAATGCGCCCCTATAGTCAGAAATTGTCTGAAATGCTCGGACATATTGTGACTGGGGAAGCAAATATCGAAATTAAGTTGGCTACAGAACGCCCTGTCAATAAGGTCTTGGTGGTTTTGATGACCAGCGATCGTGGATTGTGCGGTGGCTTCAACGCGAACTTGATTAAAGCTACTCGTCAGCTTATTAATACACAATACGCCAACCATGCTAAAAATGGCACTTTGGAAGTGATGTGTATCGGTAAGAAAGGTGCTGATACCTTGAAACGCGTCTATAATGTGAATGACAAACATATGGGTTTATTCACAGGCCTTAGCTTCGCTTCTGCGGCGCAAGTGGCTGAAGAAATTATGAACGCTTTCGAACATGGCACCTATGATAAAGTAGATATCGTGTATGCACAGTTTAAAAATGCTGCCACACAAATTTTTCAAGTAGAACCTTTCTTGCCTGTTGCAAAAACAACGGCTTCGAAAGATACGCATAATGAAAACAACGAATTCATCTACCAGCCTTCCAAAGCTGCTTTGATTGATGAATTAGTTCCTCGTATCTTGAAGACACAATTCTTCAAATGCTTGGCCGATACAAACGCCTCCGAACACGGAGCTCGTATGACAGCGATGGATAAGGCTACAGATAACGCAAACGACTTATTAAAGCAATTGCGTATCACGTACAACCGCGCTCGTCAAGCAGCCATCACAACCGAATTAACGGAAATCGTGAGTGGCGCAGCTGCCTTGCAAGGATAGTTTGCAAAATTGATTTATGAATGTTTAAGAATCCCTGCTTCCTATCGGAGCGGGGATTTTTGTTTTATACTTTCTTCAACACTATTAACAGTTTAGTATTCCATATTTTTTACGTCGACTAAGCTGCATGTAATTAGCATCCTTATTTTGTGTGAAATGAATTAACTTTGCGAAATAAATAGAAATCCATGCCTACCTATAAAATTGAAATCATAGAAACCTTGTCGCGCGTAGTAGAAGTAGAAGCCGACAATTCGGATATCGCAATGGATATGGTACAAGAAATGTACGATAACCAAACGATCGTATTAACGGACGATGACGTGGTAGAAGTGGAGCTAATCGAAACCTGGGATGATCAGGGTATGAATTGATTTGCCGCTTGGCGAAGAACAGATTCCTCACTGCGTTCGGAAAGATGTGATGTATTGGAAAGGAAAAAATTAAAAATTGGATGAGTTGGACCCGAAGGCAGAGGCTTTCCAAAGATGCTTTCGTTAGTGTCTCACGAACGAAAACTTATTTTTTGCTTTTTTCTAGCAAGACTTTTAGCCGCGCGTTTTCAGTCTCTAATAAGGCTATATATTTTTCAGTATGATTGGATAAGTGATTATGTAAATGAACTTGCTCTGCGCCTGTTCCTTGCACTAGTTCGTTGTTGGAGATGTTGAATACATGACTTGCATCAAAATTTAAAATCTTAGCGATGTCCGTTTCAAGGACATTGGCTATAGCATATAGTTTGTTCAGCGTAATTTCAGTATCTCCTCTTTCTAGTTTTGCATAGCCAGAAGTGCTTAAATTAAGCTTTTGTGCCATAAACTCACGTGAAATATTCTTTAGCTCGCGTAAACGTTTGATATTTTCTGATACTTCTTTCATGTCCTTTTACGTGTTTAAATACCCTTAAAAGTAACTTATTATCCTTAATAGTGGTATTGTTTCTTGTTATTTTTGTTCTGTTAATAGGTAATT
>CAIRSV010000134.1 GCA_903881265.1 uncultured Bacteroidota bacterium | reverse complement strand
TATCAAAGGGTTTTACATCAGCCATTATTCGTTTGAGTGTAACAGTGACGCGTTTGTCTATCGACATACTTTTTACATAAAAATTTAATGCATCAAAATGATGTAGCTTATTTTCCTCCACATCCATAAATACGGTGTAGGAAGATTTTTGATACTTCTTGTCTATTGATTTCAATAACGCAGCGGCTTGTTCTTGGCTTTGATACACTCTATTTGCTGTTAATTCCTCAACGCAGATTCTATCGACTAAAAAAAGTGCGATCAAGCTGAGCAGAATGGGAAACAACATTGGATAGATAGGAGTGGTCTCAAATTGTTTTGTTGCCCACTGATACAACTCATAGAGCATAACAGCTAATCCAAAAGCCCATAAGGGATAGAGCGGTGCGTCGTACCATTCGAGTTTGGTCGCAGGAATTGAGATGCATAAAAGAAAGATAAAGCAGGATAAGAAAATATAGAACACCAATCGTTTGTATTCAACATTCTTAAGTAATAAATAGGGCAATGCAATACAGGCTGTTATCACTGAATAGTACATGTTAAACCGTGTAGCAATATTTTTGAAATAGTATAAAAATGGTTGCTCTTGCCACGACATAACACGACTGACATAACGCTTAAATTCAGAGTCCCATACGATACGCAGATAACCGGGATCGTAGTTTTCTCGAAGAGCATAATAAGCGATAACCAATAGACAAAATACAGCAAGGCATAGATAGGTCAACTTGTTTCGTAATAGCAGGGTGAACAATCCTCCATGCCAATAACCTATCATCAACGACGGCACTATCAGAAAGGCTGCTGTTGATTTGGTAAAATAGGCTCCGAGCAAGCAAAGGCTTAATAAGAGAATAGAATGAGTACTGATTTTCGTTTCATTCAATTGTGTAAGTTGAATACATACCGTGCCCGTTACGAAAAATACCAATATCCCGTCAAGGTCGCCGCTTAAAAAAACGTGCGGACGGATGGCACCACGGGTGGTTAGTAAAATGAATGTGGCCACGATAAAGACACCCGGAGGTAGGTTTAGTTTTTTGCTTGTTAGATAGAACAACGCGATTATACCAATCAATGCTAGAAAAGTGGGTAGACGCAAGGCAAATTCGCAGAATGAAAAAAGTTGGAACGAAATCGACTGTAACCATAATGCCATTGGGGGTTTACTGTTATAATGATCCGGCACGCCATTATTTGTATATACTAGATAATTATGATGCTGCGCCATTTCAAGCGCATTGTTTGCATAAATAGCTTCATCCCAAATATAAATGGGCTGTTGATAAATTGAAAAGAGAATCAACGTAAGCAAAAGGAAACAGGATAGTCCAAGCACGATGAGGATAAGATGAGATTGCCTGAATACGCCTGTCAACATGTTTTTTTATAAAAATAGCAAGAAACTTTTAATACTGATAAAAAATCAATGGAGTGTTTTATCTTTGCCAGCATATGATACATGTAACACTACCTGATGGCAATGTGCGGGAATACGAAGTTGGCACGACCGCCATGGATATCGCTAAATCAATTAGCGAAGGATTGGCAAAGAAAGTCTTGGCTGCAGAAATCAATGGAGAAGTTTGGGATGCATCGCGTCCTTTGACGTCTGATTGTTCCTTCAAATTATTAACCTGGGATGATGAGAAAGGAAAGAATACGTTTTGGCACAGCTCCGCACATATCATGGCTGAAGCAATTGAAACTATGTATCCAGGTGTGAAATTCTGGGTTGGTCCTGCACTTGATCAAGGGTTCTATTATGATATGGATCTTGGCGATCAGCATATCACGGAAGAAGATTTGGCTAAGATTGAAGCAATGATGAATCAGCTGGCGAAGCAAAATAATTCCTTCGAACGAACTGAAATTACTAAAGACGAAGCCATCAGTTATTTTACTGAGAAAAATGATGAATATAAACTCGATCTATTACAGCATCTTGAAGACGGGAAGATTACATTTTATAAGCAAGGAAATTTTACCGATTTATGTCGCGGACCTCATATCCCTGCCACGGGATTGGTGAAAGCTATTAAACTGACTAATATAGCAGGTGCGTATTGGAAAGGTGATGAGAAGAACAAGCAATTAACCCGTCTCTATGGTATTACATTCCCGAATGCTAAGTTGTTAGATGACTATGTCGTGATGATAGAAGAAGCCAAGAAACGCGATCATCGTAAGATAGGCCGCGATATGGGTATCTTCTGCTTTGATGATGACGTAGGTCAGGGCTTGCCACTTTGGATGCCGAATGGTACCATCATTATTGAGGAACTTGAAAAATTAGCAAAAGAAACAGAAGAGGTAGCCGGTTACAAACGAGTTGTAACGCCGCATATTGCCAAGGAAAGTATGTATATCACGAGCGGTCATTTGCCGTACTATCAGGATAGTATGTTCCCTCCAATGGAGCTCGACGGCACTAAATACTATTTGAAGGCTATGAACTGTCCTCATCATCATAAGATATTTGATGCAGAGCCACGCAGTTATAAAGAACTTCCTTTGCGTTTGGCCGAATATGGTACTTGTTATCGGTATGAGCAAAGCGGAGAATTATTTGGTCTGATGCGTGTGCGTTGTCTTCATATGAATGACGCTCATATCTACTGTACCAAAGATCAATTCGGCGATGAATTTCGTGCGGTGAATGATATGTATGTCAAATACTTTAAGATCTTTGGTATCGATAAATATGTGATGCGTCTTTCGTTGCATGATCCGGCTAAGCTTGGTCAGAAATATATCAACGAACCAGAACTTTGGAAAGAAACCGAAACGATGGTGCGTAACGTATTGATTGAAAGTAATATTCCGTTTATTGAAGTACAAGATGAAGCCGCCTTTTACGGTCCGAAAATCGATGTGCAAATTTGGAGTGCTATTGGCCGTGAATTCACACTAGCGACCAATCAGGTTGATTTTGCCCAAGGCAAACGGTTTAAACTGAGTTACAATAGTGCCGAGAACAAACCTGAAATCCCGTTAATTATTCATCGTGCACCATTGGGCACACATGAGCGATTTATCGGTTTCTTGTTAGAGCATTATGCTGGTAAATTTCCATTATGGATTTCACCATTACAAGTAAAAATCTTGCCGATCAGCGACAAGTTCATGGATTACTGCAAGGATATTTTAGCTCAGTTGAAATCAAATGGCATACGTGCAGAAATAGACGACCGCAGTGAAAAAATCGGACGTAAAATACGTGATACCGAATTGGCTCACATACCATATATGTTTGTTGTCGGCGAAAAGGAAATGAATGAGAATGCTGTTTCTCTTCGCATTCAAGGTAAAGGTGATCAGGGGAGTGTCTCTATTACTGATATCATTGCCAGTATGAAGAAGGATATTGGTGACCGTGTATAATTGTCACTTATTGTTATTTGTTCAATTTTAAATGACTAGTTATTGCTGAATATGCTGATGAATTATAGATTCACTTTCATCTTGTTGTTGATGCTGTTGTTTGGGCAATCGTTTGCACCGAAAGTAGATAATCGTCTCATTCTTTGGGGGGCGAATGTAACATTGACCTGGGATGATTTTCAAGGTAAATTCGATGTGAATGTTGCAAAAAAAAATCCATTGGAGCCAGATAAGGTCATTGAGGAAGATGGTAGACGAACTGTTACCCATGTTGAAATGGATGCCTACTGCTTTCATCAGATATCCTTTGCCTCGCGTTACGCGGGCGATAGTATCACCTTTGAAGTAAAGACGATGTTTGACAAATCAAAGTCGTGGAAGAACACCAACTCGGAGTATATTCTAAATCACGAGCAACGTCATTTTGATTTGGGCGAGGTCTATGCTAGGAAATTTCGCAAGTATCTTCACGATAGTGTAAACGCCTATAATGAAGCTGCGCAGAATAAAATGTTCAACCGCTTTTTAGATGAGGATAATGAATCACAACGTCAATATGATTCTGTATCCAATCATAGTATCAATCAAAAAGGGCAACTCGAATGGAATATCCGCATCGACAGTTTGCTCAACGCATATGCCGATTTTGCCAACCCAATTGTGAAGAAACAAGTAATTCAAACTAGAAAGAAGAGATAGCCATCTTTTATTTTTTATGTTGAGTCGAATGACAAAACTGACTTGATCAACATACTGCTCAACATTTATGCTAGCCTAGCAAGAAAATCTAATACACTAGAAACATTATAGCTGCTTGTACACCATCGACATATGCGGTATTTCATCTTCGAGGTAATGATGTCCGGTTGATTCGAATCCGAGGTCTGAATAAAATTTTTCGAGATAGGATTGTGCGCCGATTTTAATTTTTTCATTGAACATTTCCTTGCAAAGCGCAATAGACCGCTCCATTAATTCTTTGCCAATTCGCTGACCACGAACTGTTGATTTGGTAAGCACACGGCCAATAGCGCAATAATCGTCATACGCCAATCCTTTTGATAATAAACGGCTGTAGGCCACTAGTTCGCCGTCTTGCATACCCAATAAATGATGGCATTGCAGATCGCGGTCATCACAATCTTGATAGGCACATTGCTGCTCGATGGCAAAAACTTCCATACGGAGTTTAAGAATGGAATAAAGTTCTGTTGTCGTTAATTCATTAAAATGTTTACAAATGAAGTCTGTTTGCATATTCGTTTTTTCTAAATAAATAATGGTAATTCGGAATGATTGCCGATGGTGTCGGCCATTTTTTGTACGGCCATTTTCCCTTTTTCGCCAAGGTCGATTGAATAGTCGTTGACATATAGATCGATATGTTGCCGCATGACGTCTTCACTCATTTCTTGGGCGTGACTAACGACAAATTCGCTTAAAGTAGGATAGCGTTTGCGGCTTGAACGGATGCTTTCTTGAATAAGTTGATTGATCTTAGTTTGTATCGTGTGATCTAAGTTTCGTTTGATGGCAATACCGCCTAAAGGAATTGGCATATGAGTTTGCTGTTCCCAATATGCACCAAGATCCATCATCTTACGTAATCCTTTGAGTTGATAGGTAAATCTGTTTTCATGGATAATGACACCGGCGTCTACTTGATTAGTCAAAACAACATCTTCAATCGAAGAAAAGACAACTTCGTTTTTTTGTAACGGACCAGGAAATGCATACGACAGCAAGAAATTAGCCGTTGTATGAATGCCGGGTATCGCAATGCGATAGGAAGACATCTGAGTTAAATCGAGTGTTCCTTTCGAAATTAATAGAGGACCTACGCCAGTACCTAATGCGCCTCCACTGCGCAGCATGACATATTGTTCGAGTACATTAAAGTAATTGGCATAGCTCAGTTTGATTATGTCGAGTTGCCCTTTCAATGCAAGATTGTTTAAGGTTTCGACATCTTCAAAAACGAACTCAAATTCGAATGGCACTGTGTCAATCGTTTTTGAATAAAGGGCATCAAAAATGAAGGTGTCGTTGGGGCAGGGCGATATGCCAATGTTGAGTTTCACGTTAGAGCGAAGTTGGGAGTTGATGAATAAATGTTATAACTTCTTGCTGACAATGTTGAAGCGCATCCGCGATCTGCCAACGGCTTTTGTCTCTAGGTTCGACACGATTTGAAATGCCTCTAAATTGTATAAAGGGTATATGCTCTTGCAAACACACATAATGCAGACAGGCACCTTCCATTGTTTCGATATCAGCGTGAAATTTTTCTTGGCGTAGTCGAATCGTCTGCTCATTTCCTGATGCCATATTGACGGTGAGTCCGTTGACAACCTTCAGCTGTGAAAATTGCTTGACGGTCTCATTCAATAAATAGCCTTCGGTAAACGGAAAGCTATGTTTGTCTAACAAGTTGATATCAAACAAATCCAATATAGTATCTTGGTCTTCAGCACCCGTATCTCCAAGGTGTTCTGAATACACGACCACTGATTCGCCAATTGCAAGCGAGCCGTTATAGGCACCTGCAATGCCGCATTGAATGATCAGGTCGGGTTTTTGCAAGCACAATTTTTGAAGATGATAAGTGGCCTGTAATATACCGGCGCCATGTACTTGAAATGAAATAGAATGCGATGTGTCACAGAATGAGTTTCTTAGTAAATCAAGTTCCATTTCAGTCGCAGCGACGATCGATATATTCATGTGTGTAAAATTGAATTAAAATGCGAACGCAACCAAATTCATTTTCGTTTCATTCAAAGTAGTGATAACGTATAAGGTAAACGATTGTTTGATTTCCTGCAGAAGCTATTTCTTTGCCTCTCAGATCAATCAACATTTGATGTATAGTTTTGATTATGTCCCTGTAGGAATTATTTTCGTTCTAAATTTGCTTAAAAAAAATAGATATGGTATTTGTCACTCGAGTTGAACATTTTAATGCCGCACATAAATTGTGGAATGAAGCTTGGGGTCTTGAAAAAAATAAGGAGGTCTTTGGTAAATGTGCGAATGTCAATTACCATGGACATAATTATGAGCTGCATGTGACGGTCAAGGGGGAGGTGCATGCCGATACAGGATTTGTGATGAATGCCAAAGAGCTCGGCGATATTATGAAAGTGAAGGTGGTTGATGTTGTTGATCATTGCAATTTGAATATCGATGTGCCTTTTATGCAAGGTAAATTAACGTCAGCCGAAAATTTTGCTATCGGTATTTGGGACGAACTAGACGAAGAAATTAAAAAAAAAGGTGTACAACTTCATTGTGTAAAGCTTATTGAAACACAGCGGATTTATGTCGAGTATTACGGAAAATAAAAAAAACAACAGGATACATGTCGTACGAAAAAATTGAAAAATATAATGAAGAAACTTTGTCATCTCTCATGGAGAATTACAAGGGTATTTTAGAAACCTTGGGCGAAGATGTTACGCGCGAAGGGCTAGAGAAGACGCCATTGCGTGTAGCTAAAGCAATGAGCAATCTTACGCAAGGGTATAAGATGGATGCGGTATCGATTATCAATTCGGCAAAGTTCAAGGAAAGTTATAGCGAGATGGTCATTGTCAAGGATATCGAGTTGTATTCGATGTGTGAGCATCATATGTTGCCGTTTTTCGGTAAGGCGCATATCGCGTATATCCCGAATGGTTATATCACTGGACTCAGTAAATTAGCAAGAGTGGTTGATTGTTTTTCAAAACGATTGCAAGTACAGGAACGTATGACGCATCAAATTTTGGATGCCGTACAAGAAGCCTTGAATCCCTTAGGTGTTGCTGTTGTTATCGAGGCCAAACATCTTTGTATGATGATGCGCGGTGTGCAGAAGCAAAATTCAGCCACAACGACCTCAGCATTTTGCGGTGCATTCGAAAAACAAGCCACACGGTCTGAGTTCTTACGCTTAATTTCGTCTAGTCTTCATTAATCTGTTGGAACTACTTTAGATCATCGTACATAAAATCTCAGACAAGAATATCCTTAAATGTCTTTGATAGAATGAATACGAACGATTAAAGGATGTCTATAAAATGTTGATCTGAGGTTTGTTCAAGGGTTTCCCTATTGTTCCTTCACGTCAATTTCGTCCTCTTCAATTCGCTCGCTGTTCCACTCAAGAATGAAATTGTTTCGGCCTTCACCGACAAGAATAGTCAAATATTTTTGTTGTGTCAATTCAAGAATGCCAAGAAAATTGAAGATGGCATGAATACGGGTCTCGCACGATTGGAAGATACGTTCAAAGGCAATTTTTCCTTCTCGCTGAGCCCATTCCAATAAAAAGTCGCGCTGTCCCTCCATCGTGTAATTATACTTCACTACAACGTGCTGAGGCTTGGCCAATCGATCTTGCATACGTTTCATGACCTTCTCATAGCTTTGGAAAAGCTTGAAAATAGTGACTGATTGAATTTCGGTGCCTTCGCTCATTGCTTCACCTATTGTACTTAATTCCTTGTTTCCATTTCCTCTGGCAAATTGAAGCATACGGTCGGCTTCCATTTCCTTCATCTCTTCGGCAGCCTCTTTAAACCGTTTATATTCGAGGATTTTGTCGATCAATTCCTTTCGTGGATCAATTTCATTTCCAAATTCATCAATTTCCTTACGTGGGATCAACATTTTAGCTTTGATACGAATCAGGGTGGAGGCGAATAGGATGAATTCGCTCGCAAGTTCTATATTGAGTTGCTCCAATTCCTTGATATAATGCAGAAACTCATCAGTAATTGAGAATATAGGAATATTCTGGATATCAATTTCATCTCGTTCGATAAAGAACAACAACAAATCAAAAGGGCCTTCGAATTGATCTATTTTAATGTTATATGAAGTAGTACTAGCTGCCATTTGAGGGAGTGATTGAGTTTCAAAAGTAGTCTTATCGAACTTAGGAAGCGTTGTTTTTCCTTGTAATTTTTTCAACAATGGTATAAAATTCCAAGGCACTTTTATCCCAATTGAATTTTTTAACTTGTGTTCGGGTGGCTTGGATGAGCTGGTTTCGTAGGTTTTCGTCTTTATAAAGCGTCGACATGGCACCTGCGATCTCCTCCACATTAGACGGGTCAACCAATAGAGCGGTTTCGCCTGCTACCTCCGGCATTGAGGTGGTGTTTGAAACAATTGACGGGATTTCGCATTGAATGGCTTCAAGTATTGGAATGCCAAACCCTTCAAACAACGATACGAATGTCAGGGCATAAGCAGCACCAATTACCTTGCTTAGTTCCTTTACTTCCATGTAATCGTAATGTAGTACATCGTTTTTAAACGGATGTTGTTGTATGGCTCTCCTAATGTCTTCTGCGTTCCATGCAAAGCGACCGATAATCAACATCTTCATATTGCTGCGTTGCTTGCGCTTAAAGATTTCAAAGGCTTTCAGCAAATTAGCTACATTCTTTCGAGGATGCAAGGCCCCGGCGAACACAAAATATTCGCAACCTTGCGCATAATGATCTCTGATGCCTTGTTTGGTTTCATAATCAAGCGGTTTGTAAAAGGTATGCGCTCCATTGTATACGATACTGATTTTATCCGGATCAGCGTCATAGGTTGCGATCAGGTCTTCTTTTGAATAGGTCGAAACAGTGACTGTATGAGCCGCTTTTTGGACAAATCTTGGTGTAAACTTACGAAGGTAGTACCTAAACTTGAAAGGCAGGTGTTCGGGATAATGTTCAAATGCCAAGTCGTGAACAACCAAAATACAGGGTACCGAACTCGATATGGATAGAAACCCGTCTGTGGAGATAAAAATGTCTGCTTTGTATTTCTTCAAGGCCCTTTTAACAGACCATTCAAACCAAATATACCAAAGGATAGGATGCCTTGCCGGCGGAGGAATGACGACCGGGATGATATTGTCTGCAAAGATGAATTGTTGATCATAAGGGCGGTCAAACAAGAATATGAACTCATGCTCGGGATGATTCAATACCATTCTTCTGATGATCTCGTTGGTAAACCAGCCTATCCCTTCTAATTTTCCTTTAAGTAAAAAACGTGTATTAACCGCAATTCTCATATCTCGGGGCAAATGTAATTGACCGTGACAAGATTCAATAATAATTTTTTTGTGCGAGCAGTTAATGAGGTCGTTCTAAAAAGAAGAGGGGTGGTTGAACTGCTGTGTAAGAGGGCTTTTTTCTAGTTCATTCTTAAGTTATCAATCAGTCGAACCCCTTCAAGTCGACTAGCCGTTAGGACCACCATTTTTTTAGATGAGTTGAAATCTGTCATGAGCTCAAGTGTTTCAGCGTCAGCAAGAAGAAGGTATTCTGTTTCGAAGGAATTTGAATCTAGGTAGCGGATGTAACGATCTTGAAGGTCCGAAAATGGGGTTTTGTCCATTTCGTCACGGATAGATTTAAGGCAATAGTAAATAGCGCTCGCTCGTTCTCGTGCCCCCTTCGATAGTAATTCGTTACGCGAACTCATCGCTAAGCCGTTGGTTTCACGGCGAGTAGGGCAGGTGATTAGTTTAACCGAACTATTCTTTAGTTCTAGAAGTCTTTTTACAACAAGACATTGCTGAAAGTCTTTTTCGCCCATATACATGGCAGTGGGTGCAACTGCGTCTGACAATCGGTCGATGACATTGCAGACGCCCTTAAAATGGCCTGGTCTGAATTTTCCATCAAGAACGGTATCCAAAAAACCGATATCGTAATCGTCTAATTGGTCGATTCCATTGGGGTAAATGGCATCGATTGAAGGCAGAAAAAGTAGATCTGTCCCAACTTGTGAGAGTAGATCGATATCAGATGATAGTGTCATCGGGTATTTCTCAAAATCGTTTTTGTCATTGAATTGCGCCGGGTTAACGAAGATGCTACAAACAGTCAGGCTGTTCTCCTGTTTGGCTTTTTCTATCAGCGAAAGATGCCCTTTGTGCAAAGCACCCATCGTTGGAACAAAGCCGATTGAGCCGTTCTGTGTGTGCAGAAACTGCTTTAAATCCGCTATTTTTTTAAATATAAACATAGGTTAGTTAACGGTAAATAACATTTGACATTGAATAACTGTTGAAAAATAGCATTATTTAATGTACATTCGCACCCCTAAATAATCTATCTACTCAATAAAAGTAACCTAAATGGCGGTAATCCAAAAGAAAAAAATTCTTTTTATTTCGCAAGAGTTTTTCCCTTACAACGAGGAGAATGAATTTTCGAAAATATTGAATGCATTGGCGGTTAAATCTAATGAGACAGGTTATGAAGTTCGCGTAATCATGCCTCGTTTTGGAGTGATAAACGAGCGTCGTCATCGTTTACATGAAGTTGTCAGACTTTCCGGAATTAATATCAATGTCGACAAGCAGGATTATCCACTTGTTATCAAAGTAGCATCGCTTCCGAATGCCCGTCTTCAAGTCTATTTTATGGATAATGAGGATATGTATAAGCGAAAAAACACGTTTCACGAGGAAAACGGCGATTTTTTTGACGATAATGCAGCACGAACTATCTTTTTCTGCAAAGGCGCCTTGGAGACAGTTAAGAAATTTGGATGGCCTCCTGACGTTATTCATGTACACGGATGGATGAGTGCATTGATTCCCATGTATGTGAAGTCGTTCTATAAGAAAGAACCTGTATTTGCCAATTCTAAAATTGTTTTTTCTGCTACCAAAGAGATGGTAAAAGACGATTTGGGCGATCTATTTTCTGGTCAAATACTAAGCAGCACCCCGCTGAAAGAAAAAGATGTAGAGCTTTACAAAAGCGGTTCAAATCTTGATATGTTCGTTGGCGGTGCTAAACATGCCGATGCTGTGATATTTGCCGATGGTGGCATTAATCAGAAACTTATTGACGCTATTAAGCCGACACGTAGTAAAAAAGTGTTAAATTTCGATTCCTTGGAAGACGACATTACCAATATCATGGATCTTTATAATAACTTGGCAGGCTAAATAAAACATATTCATTTGAAACCAACATTTTCGGGCAAACATGCAATTGTTTTTTCAATGCTCGCCATCATCATAGGTACAAACTGGAGCTGCAAGGAAAATACAATCTTACCTAAGAATCTCGTGCCTGCGGTTGATAATATCAATACCTTCGATAGTAGTATTTCAATCATCACCCATACGCTTTATCAAGATTCATTTCTGACAGGTGGTTTAAAGGGGGGATTGAGGCTTTCTGCTTCAACTTCATATTACACAGCTTGTGGCAGTATTTCAAATGATCCATCATTTGGTAGCACGCAAGCTTCTATGCACGTTGAAGTATTACCGTCGGTACCTAATTTTACGTTCAAGACGGCTACTGCCAATATGACGATCGACTCAATTGTATTGGCAATACCGTTTAAAATGGCATTTGGCGATACTAATTTTTCGTCTATTACGCAGAAATTTAAAGTGTATCGATCATTGGATACATTTTCTAGAGACTCATCTCAATACGAATTTACCCGAGATACCTTTGATGTCAATAGGCCTCTTTCGACTCTCAATGTCAATTTTAATTCGCTTCCGCGCGATTCGGTGTTCATAGGTGGAAAAATGCAACAACCGCAGCTTCGATTTAAATTGGCCTCTTGGTTTGGGGATAGTCTGAAAACACAGGTCGACTCAGGTGCAAATGGCGCCTTGGCGACGTTCAGCAAATTCCTGAGTTGGTGGAAAGGATTCGCGATTGTCCCTTCGTCTACAAAAGGAAATACCTTAGGTTATTTTGAAACATACAGAACACGAATGACTATTTATTATCGTTACCCTAAAGCAGGCGGCGGTGAGGATACGACAAGTGATATTTTCTCGTTTGACCCTAGTTATTGTAATCGTTTCAACTCGATTACACATAATTATAACGGTAGCAAATCAAACAATTTTATTAATACAAAATCAGCCCTTGGTGATTCAGTTCTTTTTATACAAAATGAACCTGGACTTGTCAGTTTGATTCAAGTGCCCGGCATTCACACGATGGAAAATGTGATTGTCAACAAAGCGGAACTTGTCTTTACCACGTCAGCTACACAAAATTTTGCAGACACCTTGGCGTATGGTAATATTCCTCGATTACAGATTTTTAGCACTGATTCATTAGGGAATAACGATTTTGTTGCCACTGATTATGCAGCCTTCAATAGTGCATCATATGTCGATGGAAAGCGCTCGCAAGTTGTGATTAACGGCGTGAATTCGATTCAGTATAAGTTCATAGTGACGAATTCAATTCAGAGTCTAATTTCACGAAAAGACAGCACCTTTAGGTATAAAATCATGGGGGCTAATGCAGGAATTCCTGCAGCGTATAGAACCATCTTAACGGGTAGCGGCAGTCAAATGGATGATTTTAAACCAAGGCTGTATATGATTTATACGAAATTTAAAAAATAATTTACCATGTGTGGAATCGTTGGCTATATAGGCTCAAAGCAGGCATATCCGATATTGATTAAAGGTCTTAAACGCCTCGAATATCGTGGTTATGACAGCGCTGGGGTTGCAATGCTGAATGGTTCCCTCAATGTGCTGAAAAAAGAAGGCAAGGTGTCTATTCTCGAAGAATACAGCCTTGATAAAAATACCGCAGGGACAATCGGTATTGGTCACACACGATGGGCTACACACGGCGTTCCGTGCGATAAGAATGCGCATCCCCACTTATCACAATCAGGCAATATTGCCATCATTCACAATGGTATTATTGAAAACTATAATACGCTTCAACAAGAGTTATGTCAACTTGGATATTCGTTTAATAGTGATACCGACACAGAAGTATTGGTTAACCTAATTGAAGATATTCAAAAAGAAGACAAGCTTTCGCTTGAAGAAGCAGTGCGTGTTGCTTTAAACGAAGTTATTGGCGCCTACGCGATTGTGGTGATTGATAAACGTGAACCCGATAAATTAATCGCGGCCCGCAAAGGAAGTCCACTTGTGATAGGTATAGGAAAGGATGAGTTTTTTGTCGCGTCTGATGCCTCGCCTATAATCGAGTACACTAAGAATGTGGTCTATTTGAATGATGAAGAAATAGCGGTACTGCATCGTGATGGCACCCTCGATATTAAGACCTTGGGGAATATCACGAAGTCGCCTTATGTACAAAAACTAGAGATGGATCTCGAGAAAATCGAGAAGGGCGGCTATGAGCATTTTATGTTGAAAGAGATTTATGAGCAGCCACAAGTGATTCGTGATTGCATGCGCGGTCGAATGAATGCTGAACAAGGTTGGATTAAGCTCGGTGGTATTACCGAATTCGCCGCTCGTATCAACAATGCTAAACGAATTATTATTACAGCCTGTGGTACCTCGTGGCATAGTGGATTGATTGGTGAATACCTCATTGAAGAACTTGCTCGTGTGCCTGTTGAGGTTGAGTATGCTTCAGAATTTAGGTATCGCAATCCGATTGTGACTGAAAAGGATGTGGTGATTGCCATTTCGCAATCAGGAGAAACAGCCGACACCTTATCGGCCATTGAAATCGCGAAAGATAGGCAAGCCCTAATTTATGGTATTTGCAATGTCATTGGTTCATCCATCGCAAGAGCCTCGCATGCTGGTTCGTATACACACGCTGGTCCCGAAATTGGTGTGGCGTCTACCAAAGCGTTTAGTGCACAAGTCACGATTTTAACTTTGTTGGCGTTGCAATTGGCTCAGTCGAAAGGTACCATCTCGCAATCAAGGTTGCGTCAGATTTTATACGAACTTGAAATTATTCCTTCAAAAGTAGAGGAAGCGTTAAAGACAAACGAGAAGGTTAAGGCTATTGCCGAAAAATACAAGGATGCCATTAACTTCCTATATCTCGGTCGTGGTATGAGTTTCCCGATTGCCCTTGAAGGTGCATTGAAACTTAAGGAAATATCGTATATCCATGCCGAGGGATATCCGGCTGCCGAAATGAAACACGGTCCGATTGCCCTCATTGATGAGAATATGCCGGTGGTGTTTATCGCGACCAATATGAGCGCTCACGAAAAAATTGTTTCTAATATTCAGGAAGTTAAAGCTCGTAAAGGGAAAGTCATTGCCATCGTCAATCACGGCGATGAAGTGATTCGTCAGTTGGCCGATGAAGTCATTGAAATTCCTGAAACCGATGATTTGTTGTCACCACTCGTTTCGATTGTCCCACTTCAATTATTGTCATATCATATTGCATTGCTTAGAGGCTGTAATGTCGATCAGCCGCGCAATTTAGCGAAGAGTGTAACGGTGGAGTAGTTTCGAAGGTACAGTTTCTGGTGCCCCTGTGTTTTCAATAGTTTCAGCCTTATTTGATGTAATGCCAAGTCTCTTTAAAACCGCATGATCTGCACGCTGTCATTTTTAGGGCAACTAATGCCCAACCTTAAGGGGATTAATTGGCTATTTGAAGGGTCGATTTAAGTTTGAAAAATCTACAGTAGACGAATAGGAAATCTTTTATTTTTTTTATTCATAGAAATAAGATTACGACTACCTTTAAGTTCAAATTATACTATAATGACCAAACCATCCACGATTGGTATTATGACCTCAGGAGGCGATTCGCCTGGCATGAATGCAGCCATCAGAGCGATTGTGCGAACTGCGTTGTACCATAATATAAAACCCTTTGGTATTATGCGAGGCTATCAAGGTATGCTTGAAGGTGATATCAGGGAATTGTTGACGACCGATGTGTCAAATATCATACACCGAGGAGGTACGATATTAAAGACAGCCCGAAGTAAGGATTTTATGACAGACGAAGGGATGAAAGCTGCCTATGAGCAACTTGCAACGCATCAGATTGAGGCGCTTGTACTCATTGGTGGTGATGGCACCATGCGTGGCGCGGTTGAATTTTTTAAGCGATACCAAATCCCTGCTATCGGTATGCCGGGTACTATTGATAATGATTTGAACGGAACCGATTATACGATCGGCTTTGATACCGCTGTAAATACCGCTATCTGGGCCATCGATAGAATCCGTGATACCGCCGAAGCCCACGATCGATTATTTATCGTGGAAGTTATGGGACGCGATGCAGGCTATATTGCACTCAATAGTGGACTCGCTTGTGGTGCTGAATATATCTTCATACCCGAACAAAAAGAGATGATGCAGGATATCCTTGCGTCTATTCAAGATGATCGTAAACGTAAGAAAATGACCAATATTATTGTGGTCGCTGAAGGGGATGAATTTGGTGGCGCCAATGAAGTGAGCGCATTGATCAAACAAAGTCTGCCTGATCTTGAAACACGGGTTACGATACTCGGACATATTCAACGTGGTGGTTCGCCCACTTGTGCCGATCGTATATTGGCAAGTCGCCTTGGGCATGCTGCGGTCGAAGCCTTAGTGGCTGGTCGCACACAGGAAATGGTCGGCATCGTCTATGGTGATATCGTGTATACACCTTTTGCATCTTGTGTTAAATTGCAGAAGCCGATACCGAATGATTTGCTCGACATGATTAAGGTACTGACAAAATAAAGGGCACACGTTGGTCAGAAATTATGATTCGTCAGGCGGTCTGCATCACTTACAATAAATTACCCTATTTTTACGTTTTTGTAACTATTCATGAGAAAGATTCTTTTTATCCTCTTTTTGTTTTCATTTAGTCAGGCCGAATCGCAGGTGTTCTATCGGCGTTCTGAATATGGTTTTGCTGTTGGTGGCGCCAATTATTTCGGTGATCTAAATCAGAATTATAGCTTCAAAAACCTTCGCTATAGTGGTGGGGTATTTTTGAAATACAACTTCACGGATTATATCGCTCTTAAATTAGCGGGCAATTATGCCTTTGTTGGATATGATGATAAGTTCTCTTCGAATGTGTATCAGCAAACGCGAAATCTCAATTTTAAATCCAATATCTATGAATCGGTTGTTCAGGCCGAATTCAATTTCTTTCAATATAATGTGATGGATTTTGATCATCGTTTTACGCCATATGTCACCATCGGTATGGGGGTATTTTGGTATAACCCGTATACGGTTTACGATAAGCAACGATATGACCTTCGACCATTAGGCACTGAAGGTCAAAATTATGATGAATATAAAAGCCGTCGATATTCGACCACCGCGGTGTCATTCCCCATCGGTTTGGGCTTTAAGTTTTGGATGAGTAAAGGGATGACCTTTGGTATGGAAGTAGCGAATCGTTCAACCACCACCGATTACCTTGATGACATAAGCACTACCTATGTCGGTAGCGATAAATTTGTCGATTCGGAGCCTACACCTTATCCTGTGCCCGCTGCCGTATTGCAAGATAGATCTGTCGAGGTGACACAAACTCCAATTGGTATCAAAGGCCGTCAGCGTGGCGTTAGTACAACTCACGACAAATACCTGCTTTTTCAAGCCACTTTATCCTTCCGATTTCCTACCTATAAATGTCCTGGTCAACGTTAGTAGGTTGTTGTTCTGTCAATAACGACATAGTATTCAGACCCACAATCACAAGCACAATCGCAAAAAGGTATTCACCGTTATAGTTAAACTGTTTAGGGTGTATGGTTGTTTCGTATACAGTGAAAATATACCCATGTGCTAAATACAGGATGCCTAGGTTTACTGCAATCAGACACCATTGGACAATACTGCATTTCGTCAATTTACTTGTCCTTATTTTTTTTATTTCAAGTAAAAAATAGCGACCTAGCAAGGGATAGATTAGCAACAAGGGTAGGGCAAACAACCTTGATTCTCGCGCGATAGTTGAAAAGAGTACAATCACTGTATTGCAGCTAAGAAGAAATAGAAAACTATACAGAAGCTTCTTTTCAACCTTGTTTTTTTTGATGTGATTCCAAGATTGAAGGAGTAGATAAAGCGGAATCGCATTGACGATAAAAAACGAGACGATTGTTTCACGACCAAACCTTTTATCTTGAAAATTAAAGTCAACTAAATCCATACGACTTGTCAACTCTTGTTGACTTTGTGCCGTAAAAAAGAAGGGATACACCCACTGTAGGAAGTATGCGTGCAACGCAATAACACCCACAAAAGCAGCAGCAAAAAGAATCGTATGCTTGTATCGCGCAGGGTTATCTTTTTTGTGAAATGTTAGGTATAAAAATACTGGCACAAACAGATAACTCGATTCTCTACACAGACACGAAAGCAAGAAAAATAAAAAGAACAAGAAGGTCTTGTTTCTAAAAAAAGCGATTAGCGACACAATGAAACAGAGATAGGTCAAGGGTTCATCATACGTGTAATTGGTATTAAAAAAGGCGCATAATATCGTGAAACCCGAATAAAAGATGAGTTGACTACACATGGCTTCCGCAACGGTGAAGGATACTTGAAGGCTATAGAGATAAATTGCTATGCCGCAGCAAACGAACAGCATAAAGTTGACAAGTATAAAGGATGTGCCTATGGGTAGATGTGTCATGGATGATGTCTTCTCAAACAGAAAGGTACTGAGCGGACGACGGGCAAACGCAGGTTCCTTCTTGTGATAATCTACCGCTTCGCGCAAGGCCTGTTGATCGATGTGGTGCATCGCGTTTTTGTCCTGATCGTTCCATTGGTTCAGCATCGTATCGACCCGTGTATTGAAATGCAAAAGCAGGATGAACAACATACCAATCATCGGGGCAAGTAAGCCAGTCAATAATTTATTCATAAAGCCTAATAGAAATAATAACGGAAGATAAGACGTGAAGTCTATACTGCGGTCAGTTGGGCATAACCATAACTGAAACGCGCGCTTTCAGGCACCATTAGAATAATGACATCACCCTTTTTTTTATTTTGCCTTCATTGAAAAGCTCTTCTAACATGAGATAAGGAGACGCACTTCCGATATTACCAACACGTGTCAGATTAGCAAACCATTTTTCTGCCGGAATCGGGTAGCCAATCTTGGCCAGTTCATCCATTATTTTTCGTCTGAAAAATTCAGACGAAAGATGCGGTAAGAAATACGTGATACGATCTAAATCGCAAGCAGTTTGTTGCTCGCTGAATAGGCTATCAAGGATAGATCGTAACTGCCCGGTTTGAGAATAATAAAGAATGAGTATGGATGGTTTCATGACGTGTATATGTAAAATGCTTACGCTGAACGACGAAATATCAATGATTCGATTCGTGGCGGTCAGTGCAGACAACTTATACATCAAAAATCGGGATGTACTGTTTCAATCTGAACGATTATATTTGTTGGTGATGAATGATGTATTACTTACCGTAAGAGATCTTAGTGTCGACTTTCAATCGGATGGAGATATCGTGCATGCCTTGCAACATATTTCATTTGATCTTGCGAAAGGAAAAACCTTGGCCGTGGTTGGTGAAAGTGGGTCTGGGAAATCGGTATTGGCGTTATCGATTATGCGTCTGTTACCTTCGCCACAGGGAGTCATACGCAAGGGGACAATTCACTTTGCCGCAAATAATACGCAGCACGTTGATATAGTTTCCTGCAGTGCTGATCAGCTTGAATCATTGCGAGGCCAGCAGATTGGTATGATTTTTCAGGAGCCAATGACATCACTGAATCCTTTAATGACGTGCGGTAGACAAGTCGCAGAAACCATTGTATTGCATACGAAAGTCTCTTATAAGCAAGCCCTTGATGAAACACAGCGCTTATTTGAAGAGGTGCAACTTCCAGATCCAATATCAATATTAAATCGATATCCGCATGAACTTTCTGGCGGACAAAAACAACGGGTGATGATTGCCATTGCGATTTGTTGTAACCCATCTTTATTGATTGCCGATGAGCCTACCACCGCATTGGATGTGACCGTTCAAAAAACAATTTTGGATTTGTTGTCGGTGCTTCAAGAGAAACGAGGGATGGCTATTTTGTTTATTACCCATGATCTGAATCTAGTTAGACATTTCGCCGATGCCGTCTTGATTATGTATCGAAGTCGTGTTGTTGAATATGGCGAAACAAACACGATTTATACCAACCCAGTTGACCCATATACCAAAGGACTTCTGCATTGCAGACCTCCAATGCATCAACGAATAAAGTTGTTGAAATCTGTCGAAGAGAGTATCAATGAAACGGATGATACGTTTGATGTTACGAATACCATAAGCAGTGAATCCTTTCATCAGCGAATTGCATCATTAGAAAAACAATCGCCTATACTTGAATTAAAGAATCTGCATTGTTGGTATCCGGTGAAGAGAAATATTGTTGGAAACACAAGTGTGTGGTATAAAGCTGTTGATGGGGTAAGTCTATCCATTAAAGAAGGAGAAACCCTCGGACTAGTAGGGGAGAGTGGTTGCGGAAAGACAACAATTGGCAAATCGATTGTGCTATTAACCGATATCACGAAAGGTGAAATTCTGTATCGAGGTAAAAATATACAGGATTTTTCGACTGCTGAATTAGCAGCATATAGAAAAAATGTGCAGATGATTTTTCAAGATCCTTATTCGTCGCTCAATCCGCGCATTTCTATTGGTGAAGCGATACGTGAACCGATGGATGTACACGGTATTCAT
>CAIRSV010000133.1 GCA_903881265.1 uncultured Bacteroidota bacterium | reverse complement strand
TGAAAATCTTTCCACGTAAAATCATTATCCTTATTTTCGGGTGCATTCGCACATAGAACATACCGAAGTGCATCTTGCATATCTGGAAAATCCTTTACATATTCATCTACCCATACAGCCCAATTACGACTTGTACTTACTTTTTCGCCTTCAATATTCAAAAACTCATTCGCAGGCACATTATCAGGTAAAATAAAATCGCCATGTGCTTTAAGCATCGCAGGGAAGATGATACAATGAAAAACGATATTATCCTTGCCTAAGAAATGAACAAGTTTGGTGTCATCCTTGCACCAATAATCGCTCCATTGTGGTGTTAGTTCTTTCGTCGCAGAGATATAGCCAATAGGTGCATCAAACCATACATACAATACTTTTCCTTCTGCATTTGGCAAAGGCACTTTCACGCCCCAATGACTATCGCGTGTCATTGCGCGTGATTGAAGTCCATTGTCGAGCCAACTTTTACATTGACCATACACATTGTTTTTCCAATCGTTGTGATCTTCTAAAATCCATTGCTTAAGCCAAGTTTCATACTGTTGAAGAGGGAGATACCAATGTTTGGTGACACGCTTAACTGGCGCAGATTGACTAAGTGTACTTCGTGGATGAATTAATTCATCCGGACTTAAAGCCGAACCACATTTTTCACATTGATCGCCATATGCACTCGGATTGCTGCACTTCGGACAGGTGCCAGTGATATATCGATCGGCTAAGAAGGTTTGTTTTTCTTCATCGAAATATTGTTCAGATTCTTTTTCTTCAAAGAGATTCTTATCATATAAGGTCTTGAAAAAAGCTTGCGATGTTTCGTGATGAACCTGATTGGACGTACGTGAAAAGATATCGAATGAAATACCCATTGTCTTTAAACTTTCATTGATAATGCTATGATATTTATCAACGATGTCTTGTGGCGTGACACCTTCTTTCATCGCACGAATGGTAATTGGCACACCGTGTTCATCTGTACCGCAAATGAATTTCACATCTTGTTTTGTTGCCCTTAAATAGCGCGCGTAAATATCAGCGGGTAAAAAATTACCTGCCAAATGTCCAATATGAACAGGCCCATTGGCATACGGCAACGCCGCGGTCACTAAATGTCGTTTAAATTCTTTCATACTAGATCGTCAGTGTATTATTATGCTTGATTATCTTTTTTATTCATTAGGTAGCTATAAATGGTCAACCCAATTCGAACGGTGCCCATAACAATCATCACGATGGATAATGGTGGAAAACGATGATTCATATAGGTCGCAATGCCCAATATCAGCATCAACGGCCCTGTAATAAAACCCATGTTTCTACTTATGCTAAACTTATCCATTCTGTTAATTTTTATATATTTGGGCAAAGTTACTATTTAGCACTTTAGATTGGCGACTTTTTTGGTTTTAAATATCACGGATGTTTATCATCAGAAAAGAATTGCCGAAACCAGTGAAACATAGATAAAACCTGCTTTTCAAACGCAATGGCCATTATTCCCTCTTATTTAAAACCCGGCGACACCATTGGCATAACTTGTCCTGCTGGCGCTGTGCATCTTGCCGATATGGAACCTATGTTTACACAATTAAGGGAGTGGGGGTATCAGTTAAAAATAGGAACGGATGTTGGTAGCAGTTACTATAAATTTTCAGCAACCGACGAGGAACGACTGAATGACTTACAACAAATGCTGGATGATGAAGAAATCACTGCTATTTTATTTGGGCGCGGAGGTTACGGTGTCGTGCGTATTATAGATCAACTTGATTTTACTCGCTTTGTGCAATATCCAAAGTGGTTATTGGGGTATAGTGATATCACGTGTTTGCATTCGCATATCCACACACAATTTAATATTGCAACCATTCACGGACATATGGGCGCAGGATTTCGTGACGAGAACAAGGATTCGTATTCAACCCATCAAATCAATGAAGTACTAAAAGGCGCACCCATTCAGTATGAAATTGCGGCAAATAATATAAACAGACTAGGAAGTTGTAACGGCACATTGATAGGTGGTAACTTGGCCTTGTTGTCTGATCTCATCGGTACTAAAAGTGATATCCATACCGATGGCTCTATTCTGATGATCGAAGATATTGGAGAATACAAATACAATATTGATCGCATGATGTGGCAACTGCTGCGAGCAGGGAAATTAGATAAGTTAGCAGGCCTTATTGTTGGTGGCTTTACAGATACACAAGATAATGAAATACCATTCGGTATGACAGAATATGATATCGTGTGGGAGAAAGTAAAGGACTTTACTTATCCTGTTTGTGTTGATTTTCCTGTTGGACATCAACCGAACAATTGGCCCTTAAAAATGGGTATCAACTATCAATTAAATGTCGCCGCTGATAAGGTACGTCTGCATGAACATTTAGCTGACTAAATACGAACGTTTTAAACGAAGTAGCAACTACTTAAGAGGCATCAACAGATTTAATTGAGAATGTCAATGTAAAGGTCGTTCCCTCACCTAATGCGCTATCGACATTAATTTTTCCTCCGTGTGCATCCACGATTTTTTTGACATACGTCAAACCAAGACCAAAGCCTTTCACATCATGCAGATTGCCTGTATGAGCGCGATAAAACTTCTCGAAGATATGATTGGTCGTTTCCTTGCTCATGCCGATACCATTATCGATAATCTTCAATTGCAATGATTGCCCCATATTATTTGTTTCGATTTCAATAGCCGGATTCTCTTTCGAATATTTGATGGCATTAT
>CAIRSV010000132.1 GCA_903881265.1 uncultured Bacteroidota bacterium | reverse complement strand
CCCATTCAAATCAGTGGCAAAATAACCATATTGAAAATACTGAATATCCGCCTCCAGTTCCTGCGCGTCTAATAAATCAATATTCTCATCGCTTGCTAAATCGCCTGAATAAAAAGCCCATATCCCCGGCTCCACTTCGCTCAAATTATTGCCGAATGCCTTAGACGACGAAGTAGAAAAATTATAGGTGAGAGGCGCTGCGCCAAGCAATACAGGCGTTGATGTCCACGTTTGCAATGCATTCCTATGCTTGATTGCCACATAAAACATGCCTGAAATCGATGGGAACGAAATTGTAGCCGTGCCATCGGTATGCAAGGTTGCAATACCTGAAGTAACAATACCATACGTATTTTCATCATGCAACTCGACTATGATATCATCAGTCACATCAGTAGCGACACTCACACCTTGATTAAACAAGACAGGTGCCATCATACCAGCACCTATATAATACGATTGAAGATATAATTTCAAATTCAAAACTGCACACGGTGTAACAGTGATGGTAGCCGGCGAAGAAACCGAGATACATCCTACACTATCAATATATGTATACGTAAATGAAGTCGATACCCCGTTATAAGGATTGGGAACACTGAATTGTCCACCCGCAGGGTAACCAACTAAGGTGACAGGCGTACCTGCACAAGCAGTGACATCCGACGCACTAACCACAGCCGTTGCCGGTTCAGTTAATGTAACAATTGTCGTCGCTGAACACAAAAATGCATCAGTTACACGAACGGTGTAAACACCAGCCGTTACATTCGCAAATTGATTTGAATTTTGATTGGCATTATTATTCAGTTGATATTGCAACGTGCCATTACTTCCCGTAGTTGAAACAGTGATCAAACTACTACCGCCATGACAGTTAATTGCGGAAGAAGTAACACTTGCAGCAATTGTGCAGGCATATGATGTACTCACTGAAACACTTATTTTGATGTCGTCTATTCGCCAATTGTTTGCACTAGCCCCGGTGGCAACAGATCCGCTTCCGCCGCTAACATAACCATACATACGAAGTGTCATTGGCCCAGTGCTTGACAACGAAGTAAACACAGGATTGACTAAGGTCCATGTTGAATTAGCCAAGACCTGCATGCTTGCAAGTGAAGTGGAATAATTAGTTGCACTGCTGCGAATGTCCAATGTGGTTGGTCCGGTGCTAGTTGACCGCGAACCAAAATTAAGGCCATTGATCGTCACCGTATTTCCGGCAGAAGGCGTCAATGTCAATTCAAAGTATGCGCTAGAATCTGACTGAAAATTTCTATTACGTGCTGTGATGCCTGCATTTATCTCACCAGATGCACCGCTGTTCGAAGAAGCTGATGTTGTCGTTAAGGTAATCGACGGCTGATTTATATTGGCATTATTGCCTTGTGAAATGGCGGAGAAACTCAGATTCGAAATTGGCACACCGGCAGTAGGATTTGCGGTTGGATTAGCCGCTGTTCCGAAAGTATACGTCACCAACGACGACGCTGCATTTACGAATAAGGTCTGCGTCACAACAGAAGCCTGACTATATATCCCATTGCCAGCTTGAGATGCGGTAATGGTGGTTACACCTGCTCCAACTATCGTAACAATATTTCCAGTGATACTAGCCACCGCAGGATTTGAACTTGTATATTGAATAACATTACCAGAACCGCCACCAGTAGCTGTCAATGTAAAGGGCGGGTCCGTGACTAACTTTGATGGTAATGAACCAAAATTAATGACCTGCGAAAGCAAATTCACAGTAAGTAATTGCGTCACATCCGCAGCCATTTCGTAATTCGAATTACCTGCTTGTGACGCAGTAATGGCAGTTGTTCCAGCACCTTGAATAGTGACAACATTCCCTATTACTTTTGCCACGGAGGTATCTGCACTCGCATAAAGAATAGAATTACCAGAAGCACCTCCGACAGCATTCAAGGCGAACGGAGGATCTGTAATGACTTTTGAAGGAAGCGAAGCAAATGAAATTGTTTGTGTCGCTTGATTGACATTGAGCGTTTGCAACACATCAGCCGCAGCAAAATAATTTGAATTACCTAATTGCGAAGCTGTAATAATTGTCGAACCAGCACCCACGATATTGACCACATTCCCGCTTATTGATGCGACGGAAGGACTCGAACTTGTATAGGTGACTGGATTACCCGAAGGACCTCCAGTTGCAGTTAAGAGAAAAGAAGAATCGCCATAGGTCTTCGTCGGAAGTGAAGAAAAATTAATCGCCTGAGTTCCTTTTGCAATTGTAAGTGTCAACACACCACTTCCGGTTCCTGAAATATTGGATGCCGATATGGTAACTAGACTAGCGATTAACGACGACAACGGCGTGCCACTGATTTCTCCTGTGATGGTATTCAACGACAAACCAGCAGGCAAGCCAGTAGCGGCATAACTACTTGGCGAATTGCTCGCAGTTATAAAATAAGAAAACGGAATACCGACGGTACCATTGGCAGTATTGCTTGCTACAACAGGTGACGATTCAGATGCCGTAAACTGAATATTATCCAATCGATTATTTCCACCGGCAGAACTCGCACCGGCAAATGTCACTCTGATATAAGCAGTAGCTGCATTATTCAAACCAGTTATTGTTGATAATGTTTGAACCGCATATGATGTTGGAATGGTGCTTACCGTCTGTGCACCTGTCCAGTTTAGACCATCTGTACTATAGTCCCATACTTGCGTTGTAAAACCAGAAGTCGTTCGTTGCGTTGCATAGCTCACGATCAAATTTGATCGCCCGGTCATAGTCAGGACAAAAACCATTGACTTGCCATTGGCCGTGGTATTCACTAAAGCAAGTGAAGCAGCACCGGTGGTCGCCGTACTAAATCCGGTTGTTGCATTTAATGTTGTCCCTGCAAACGATGTCAATTGATTGCCCGATGTAGCCGCAACCCACGACCCAGAACCATTTGTACCATTCAAATAAAGACTACCAGTACCGACATTAGCCAGTATCACTGTAGGTGAATTTGGGGCAACTTGCATTGCAGTACCTCCATTGACAGTCGTTTGAAAATCCCAACCGGCAATCAGATTTTGCGAATTAGCAAAAAAAGAAAGCACGACAAGCATGAGAAATAAGAGTGAGGAAAATAATCCGCGGTATTTAGAACTTGCTGACTTCGAAAAATATGCGGTGGAATACTCTCCTTTGTATGAATCGACTGATTGGATGAATAGCATGAATAAGGTGGGGGTTGTTCTTTACTAAAATCGACTTGCAATTTAGTGCTTTTTACGCATTAGGAAAGATTTACTTAGTATCAAACACTACCGCTGTCTGCAGTAAGGAACAAGTCGTGGCAAGCATACGTGCTTAATCATTTACTGCGATCAACCTATTCGCGCCACATCTTACTTTCGCAAACCTGTCCTTTCTTCAATTCGAGAAAAAAAGTAAATAATTATGTTGCGGTTAAATCATCGCTGCTAATTCAAATCCAATTTCGCTTCCGATAGCCACTCCCATACCTCCCATTCGGATACCGACAGTAATACGTTCGCTGTGTTTTTTCAGAATGGGCCGTTTACTTTTTCCAAAGCCCATAATACCGGTCCATTGCAAATCCGTTTCAAAACTAAACTTAGGCAAGATAAGCTCACGCAACTTATTCTGAAGATCGTCTTGTATTTTTTTATTCAATTCAAATGTCGTAGCGGTTTCATTTTCAATATCAAGATTTCGTCCACCACCAAAAAGCACACAACCTTTATATTCTCTGAAATAATAATAGCCATCATTAAAGTGAAAAATTCCCTTGAAGGGCAACCCCTCAATTGGTTTTGTAATCATCACTTGTCCCCTGCCAGGTATCAAATCATAGTTGGGTAAAAGTTTTGCCGCAAAACCATTGTTGCAGATACTTAAGGTGCTTGCCTTAAATAGAACATTGGTTTCAGTCAGCGGGTTTCTGCAGACAACGTCCACACTTGTAGTCGCATCATGAAACGATATCACTTCGGCGCCTGTTTTTATTTCCACACCCGAAGCCAAGACCAGCTGAATCAATGACTTCATCATTAAACCTGTATCAATTTCGCCCTCACAATTGTTTTCTATCATGGCTTTTACTTGAGTGCCATTGAATTGAAATTGACGTATTTTTTCACTTGCCAATGTAAAGGCGTTGACCTTTATTTCGTTGTAGAGAAGTTGGTTCAAGCGGTCAAGTTGTTCAACCACAGCCATATCCTTTTCAAACAACAATTCATAACTACCATTGGCCGCATAACCGATACACTCATCGCCAAGTAATCCACGCAATCGTTCTAAGCCTTTTTTACGAAGAAGAAAAAGTTCGAGTACTTCTTGTTCATTCGAACGACTCAGATCATCGAGTAATTCGGTCGGAGAACCCATGCATGCAAATCCGGCATTTTTTGTACTAGCGCCCGTTGGCAATAAACCACGTTCAAGCACCAATACCGAATGTGAAGGAAATCGTTTTTTGATATAATAAGCTGCGGTCAACCCTACAATACCACTTCCTAATACGATGTGGTCGTAGGTGATGAAAGAATTTCGTTCCCAAATGGATAACATAATCAGGCGTAAGGAGTAAGGAATAAGTCGTAAGAAACAAGGCGCAAGATACTAAAAGTAATATCACCTTGCGCCTTATCCCTTTTTAGTTATGCCTGCTAGTTCATCAATTCAAAACTGCGTTTCACAAACGCTGTCAGTTCTTCCCCTTTCAATAAATTTTGAGAGAGTCGTGCCAGATCCAGCGCCTGCTTTACCAGATATTCTTGTTTAGCTTTATCCTCGGTGTGAAGGATATTATTCGCGAGTTCGTTGTTGGTATTCACCACAAGATTATACATATCCGGCATCTTACCCATACCAAACATATTACCTCCACCCATGGCACTCATTTCCTTCATGCGACGCATAAACTCGGGTTGTGTAATCATAAATGGCATCGCCTTGCTATCCATCGCTTCCAATTGAACGGTATAGGTTGATGTTGGTACGATATCTTCCAACACGGCTTTCAATTTGGTCTTATCGTCCTCTGATAAGGCCGAAACAATTGTAGTGTCTTTATTGATAAGGTTTTCTACGTGGTCTGAATCAACCCGCACAAACGTCATGTTTTCATTATCCGATTCGAGCTTTTGAATCAGATGAGAAATGATAGGAGAATCTAATAACAAGACGTCATATCCTTTCTCTTTTGCCGCATCGATATACGCGTGTTGTGCATCTTTATTCTGTGCGTACAACACCACTACTTTACCATCCTTGTCGGTTTGCTTTTCGGTAATGGCTTCTTTGAGTTCGGCTAGTGTAAAATATTTTCCATCAACACTTGGATACAAGAAGAAGTCGCCCGCCTTTTCATAAAACTTAGGTTCCGACAACATACCATATTCTAGCACGATTTTAATATCATTCCATTTCGCTTCAAAGTCGTCGCGGTTCTCGGTGAATAATGTTTTTAATTTATCAGACACCTTGCGCGTGATATAACTCGCTATTTTTTTGACAGCACCATCGGCTTGCAAATACGAACGTGAAACATTCAGCGGAATATCTGGCGAATCGATGACGCCTTTCAACATAGTTAAAAATTCAGGTACGATACCTTCCACATTGTCGGTCACATACACTTGATTTTGATAGAGTTGAATCTTATCTTTTTGCAATTGTAAATCCTGACTCAATTTTGGGAAATATAAAATCCCTGTCAGGTTAAACGGATAATCAACATTCAGATGAATATGAAATAAGGGTGCTTCGAACTGCATTGGATACAATTCGCGATAAAACGACTTGTAATCTTCGTCTTTTAATTCGGTTGGTTGCTTGGTCCAGGCCGGGCTTGGGTTATTGATAATATGATCCACCTCAACCTCGATATCTGTTGCCTCTTCGCCTTCACCTTCCTTGATCATTTCCTTGCGGGTACCGAATTTAATCGGAATCGGCATAAACTTATTATACTTGCTTAGCAAATCATCGATGCGATGTTCATCCAAAAACTCAATTGAATCCTCAGCAACATGCAACACAATTTCGGTTCCGCGCTCGGTGCGGTCGCACGGTTCCAAGGTAAATTCTGGACTTCCATCGCAAATCCAATGCGCGGCAGGTTCATCTTTGTATGATTTTGTAAAGATTTCAACTTTTTCAGCAACCATAAAGGCAGAATAGAACCCTAGACCAAAATGTCCGATGATGCCTGCATCTTTGGCAGAATCTTTATATTTATCCAGAAATTCTTCGGCGCCTGAGAAAGCCACTTGATTGATATATTTCTCAACTTCTTCGGATGTCATCCCTAATCCTTGATCTGTGATATGAATTTTTTTACCTTCTTGATCAATTTTTATATCAATCATTGGATTGCCATATTCAACGTTTGCTTCGCCGATATTACACAGATGCTTGAGTTTAACCGTTGCGTCTGTGGCGTTTGAAATCAATTCTCTCAAAAAGATTTCGTGATCGCTGTAAAGAAATTTCTTGATTAAGGGGAAGATGTTCTCAACGGAGACATTAATTTTTCCTGTGGCCATATGCGTATTTATTGTTTAAAATGTAACGTTATAATCAACCTATACTCAAATTCAGGACCAAAGGCGAGTAAGATGACAAATTTGCATAATAACTGATGAGATATTATCTTTCCAAAAAAATAATACACATGAAGAAATTAGTACTTCTTTCAATCGCACTTTGTCTCTTTGCAGGTGCCAAAAGCCAAGTTTCGTTCAACGACAACTTTGATTCGTATACAGTCGGTTCAGCCCTTGGGCCTCAATCGCCTACATGGACTACCTGGAGCGGCGCACAAGGTGGCGCTGATGACATCAACGTCACTAGCACAGATGCGCATAGTGGTAGCAATTCGCTTTATTTCACATCAACCGCTACTACAGGCGGCCCCGCTGATATCATTTTACCTTTAGGTGGACTTCATAAAACCGGTGGTTACGTGTATACACATTGGATGAAAATAGTGTCAGGGAAAAAAGCGTATTTTAATTATCAAGGTACAGGCACAGTTAGCCAAATCTATACGATGAACTATACTTTTTCAAACGGAACATTAACTATTGATGATGCAACCAAACTAACCCTCACAACAACCTATCCGCAGGGTGTGTGGTTTGAATTCAAATTACAAGCTAATCTGAATACCAATGATTGGGAAGTTTTTATAAACGGTGTTTCTAAAGGCAAATTCCAAAATAGCACGTTCCAAATCGCGTCCATTGATTATTTCGCATCTGATAATAATAATGCATTTTGGATTGATGATGTTAGTTTTGATTACACTCCGTATACCTTACCTGCAACCAATGGGGCAATGGCCATCGTTGGTATCGATAACGGGATTGTTACACAAACACGTGCGACATCAGTCACTGTCCGTAATCTTGGCACCAATGCAATAAGCAGTTTTGATATTTCTTTAAATGCCAATGGTACTATGACCAATCAGAGTGTAAGCAGTGTCAATATCGCATCAGGCGCTTCGTATGCATTGAACCTTACAGCACCTGTTACTCTAATTTCAGGACTCAATACATTTATTGCGACAATAAAAAATGTGAACGGTTCTATGACGGATGGTGATGGTACGGATGATAGCAAGACGATCACCTTTACGCCTATTACAGCGGGTAGCGACAAATTAGTGATCGGTGAGGAAGCCACAGGAACTTGGTGTCAATGGTGCCCACGAGGTGCTGTAGCGTTGCGAAATATGGACGCCAAATACAATGGATTCTTTCAAGGCATCGCTGTCCATAATGCCGACCCAATGACAGTTCCTGCATATGATTCAGGCATAGGAACAAAAATCTCTGGTTACCCAAGCGGATTAACCGACCGATTACCTAAAATTGATCCTTCGAATTTCGAGGCCGATTTCTTAACTCGTGTTATCCTAACACCGGTCGCTAAAATTATGAATGG
>CAIRSV010000131.1 GCA_903881265.1 uncultured Bacteroidota bacterium | reverse complement strand
CCCTTAGTTCTTACACACACGCGGAAGTAGCTCATTTGGTAGAGCACGACCTTGCCAAGGTCGGGGTGGCCGGTTCGAGCCCGGTCTTCCGCTCATAAAAAGTCCATTCGAAACAGGATGGATTTTTATTTTTGAGGGCGTTCCCTCAAATGCACCTGTTTACCCTGGTGGTGAAATTGGTAGACACGCAGGACTTAAAATCCTGTGGGCAGCAATGTCCGTGCGGGTTCAAGTCCCGCCTGGGGTACAATCCCGATTCATACGAATCGGGATTTTTTTTTGGAGGCATTTATTAAACGAATGAAATCAAGGAAATTTATTGAGAAATTATTGGTCGACCCCGAGTTGGTAAAAAGTATAAGATACAGATTGTCTAAGTAATGGGTTCAATGCCGATGCTTCGGCACCGCCTGGGGTACGTAAGAGCCGATTCGAAAGAGTCGGCTTTTTTTATGAAAGATGTTTTACACTTATATATTATTTTCAGTGCGGTTGAATCGTTATTATCCGTATCATGAAGTCATACGAAACTATATACAGACATGCGTGTATAAGCAGAGAAATTTTCATGGCGTTTGAAGAAATAACATAGATTCATTCATAAAATAGTCGTTGATATATGTTACAACGTAAAATTATCCACGATCAAGAGGGCTCATAGGTTTAACGGAATAAAATCAAATCACCTTTACGGTATTCTAGGCCCTTATATGAAGTGTAAAATTGAATGTAATAGAAATAAGTACCCAATTCTTGCTCAACCCCTTTATACTTTCCATCCCAGCCTTGCAGCATGTCTGACGATTGATAAAGCAGTGTTCCCCATCGATTGTAAATATTGAGTTCGTAATTCGAAACATCACAATTGTAGAATAAAGGTTTGAATACGTCATTTGTATGATCGCCATTCGGAGTAAATACATTGGGGATGCTTGCCATACAACTACAATCTCTAGTGCTCACCTTGATGGTATCGGAGCTTAGTCCGCAAAAATTAACTGCTGTCGCTGAATAATTTCCTGCATTCTGCACATTATAGGTGAAGCCGATAGAGCCATCTTGCCAGGTTACCATCGATATATTCGTCACCGCTCGTAAAGTTATTTCTTCACCCTGACAGATTGTGATATCAACGGGCAAGGTAATATAAGGAGGATTGATCACGTGCAGCGTATGTGAGGCAGTAGCAGTACATCCAAGATTATCTGTGATCGTGAGCGTAACATCATAGTTGCCCGGGTTAGCGTAGGTGTGAGTATTTGCTAGACCAGGTAATGCATCTTTCCAATCCCATAGCGCAGTATAAGGCCCAGTAGCTGATGAATTATCGAACGCCATGATTTCAACATTCGTACACGCCGTATCCGTAATCGTAAAATCTGCATTCATCGGATGCAAGGTATTAATTGTCGCATAGGCCGAATCTTTGCAACCATTCTTCTCGGTCACCAACTTGACTGTATAATTACTTTGAGTGGTATAGATATGCAAAGGATTTTTAACACTGGAAAAACTACCATCCCCAAAATCCCACGTGTAGGTAGTAGGTGTGATACCGCTTCCATTGTCGGCAGTGAATTGCACACTGTCCTGCACACAACCCGGATAGTTAACCGTTAAAATAGAAGGTGTTAGATTAATAACACGAACATAAACGCTGTCAGTGATATTGCAAATTTGTTTAAAGGAAATATCATCGATGGCAAAATCGTTACCACTAGTGGCCGTTGCTTGATCTGTAATACAGATAGTGATACTTGTGTTGGTTCCGCTGAACCATGTCGCATGAAAAGGTGTCCAAACGCCTGTCGTTAAAGGAAGTGCTAGCGGCGAACCGATGAGTACGCCATTGATTGCAAATTGCAGTATCGCAGGATTACTAGCTACGCAGGTGGCCCCCCACGCAGAGAAATCATAATACGTATTTGGAACGACTATAATTGTCTGACACCAAATATTGACGTTGGGTGTGCTTGCTCCGTTTACAACCATCATATTTCCCGTGCCGGTAGTATGATCGCCAAAGCTCGCAAAATTGACATGGGTACTCTGAGGATTGGTGGCAATGGCATACTGCGCTTCATTGGATAATAATCCGTAGGTGCCTCCAGTACCATAAATGTAGGATGATGAGAAGATGGTATTACCCTGACTGAAGTCGCCATTCGAAATTAAATTTGTTGGGGTAATTCCCTGAACGGTCAAAATGTAATTTGTATTTGTCGTGCCAACACTCACAATAGGGTTGATGATATTCGGATCTGAAAGTCCAGTTATTGGCGTCCAAAATGTGTCTACATACGTTGGCGCACTGCCAGTCGATACGAGCCCTGGACTCAGCGTTACACTAGAATTTTTACAAACCAATAATGTGTCGGGCAAGTTAGTGATCGTGAAGTTACATTGACTTTGTGCGATGCTGTTGCAAAGTAATAGCACAAGTGTAAGCAGAACAGAATAAAATTGTTTCATAATGCGGTGGCAATAACAGTCGTGAAAATAATTCAATTAGTGGAACCCACTGAGTGTATTTTTCTATCGGTGCAAGTATAGGACGTATTGCAGAATGAAAAGGTTGTATTCGGCTGCTTAGTTACCCTAGCAGCAAAGACCTTTTATCGCATTAATATAACATCGCCTTTGAAGTACTTCGACGTGCCGTCATTCCCTACTATATACATGTAGTACATGTATGTACTCATTTCGCAAGGCTGACCTTTAAACATACCGTTCCAACCCTTTTCTGTCTTGTCGTCAGAGGTATAAATCTGTTGCCCAAAACGATTATAGATCATGATCTGATACGCACCGATATCCTTGATATCATACCATACCGGTTTGAAATAATCATTGGTGCCATCGCCATTTGGTGTAAACGCATTTGGAATAAAGATGCAATCAAGGTCAGGTGCTATGTCTTTCTCAGCCTTGGTTTTGCATTCTCCATAGGCGACAGTTACCTGATAGATACCAGAAACATTGACAGTGATACTATTTGTTGTTTCACCCGTGCTCCATACATACGAAGCTCCTGGATTGTTGTCATCGTGAATGATGACTGACGATCTACCCGGACAAATTTCTTCCATAGGTCCTAAATCCACCACCGGATAGGCCTCAACATGCACTGTTTGTGAGGTCAGCTGCATCGGGCAAACGGGGTATGTTGTCTGAAGCGTAATAGTAAAATCTCCAGCTGTCAGATAGGTATGACTTGGATTATTTACATTCACGATTGTATTGCCATTGCCCATATCAAACTGAAAGTTTAATGTGTTGGCATTCAAGGTGTCATAAATATACACTTGCTGTCCAACACAAATGGATGTTGGTGAAATAGAAAATCTCGCAAGGGAATTATCGTCGGCGTAGATGATTTGAGAGGTACTATCTGTGCAATTATTGAGTGTGTCTTTAATGACTAACCATACTGTATAAGTGCCATTGACGATGTATGTATGCGAAATATTGAAGGTGTTATAGGTGGTTCCATCGCCCATTGTCCAGGTATAAGATAAGTTCGAACCTATACTACTATTGTTTGATGTTACAAGTGTGCTGCCAGTGCATACACTATCATCACTTAATGTAAAGGCCACATACACTGGGGCTAAAGTTGGAACAATCACAGCGATTGCTGTATCGCTGCAGCCTAAGCCGGTGGCTACAAGTGTCACGACAAAAGGCCCTGTGCCTATATAGGTGTGCGTGGGATTGGGTTGTGTGTCAAAGGTACCATCGCCAAAATTCCATAAATACGAATTGGCATTTGTAGAGCTGTTTGAAAACTGTACTGTAGCGCCAGCGCAGCTTGAGTTCATGGTATATGTGAAGGAAGCTACCGGTTTGATATAATGCAAACGGATATACGGATTAGTGCCTGAGCAGATATACCCTTTTCCGCAGGCGTTGATACACGTGTCGATATTGCTGAGAAAGCAGGTGTCGTTGAGTAGGGTAGTATCACCAAAAAAGACATAGATTGTTGTATCGGTTGGGGGCCAATAATTGAGCGTATCGCCAAAGCCTATGACATTATTCGTTGCCGAATCAACCCAATAGATGCCTTGCGTAATCGAGTTATTGCCTGTCGTTAAGTTATGATTACCTACAGGAATGAAACTCCAACTTTGGTTGTTTGCTGTCCATTGCCCGCCATTGCATCCTGGCACGGTATAGGCAATAGTGCCTGCTGGATTTTGAAGTCCCATATATGCATTCCCTGAATTCCATGATGCACATAATGGTTTATTAGCCACATTCATATCGATACGATAACTGCCTTCATGGAGTACAATTTGCTGAGTAGCGATTAAACTTGTGCAAGAAAACATCGGTACATTATTCCACGTGATGATAAATTTACGACAAGGTGCTACACCTTCCACACTGTAATCGATAGTACCCCCTACTGTTGGATAAATATCTTGATACGGACAGAAGATGGCATTGTTTACTGTTGTATTTGAGTAGGGTAAAGGAGGCCATCCCAACGTACTCCAGTTATCGACCAAGCCAGCTTGTGTAAGATCGAAACTGATCTGCCCGTTAGCACCTATGATAAGGCTAGTATATTTATTTTCAAAAAAACAGAATTTGAATGGTAAGGGGATAATCTGACTCCAATAATCATCTGTAAAAAGGTTGGCCGAAATCGGGGTTGTTTGCTGCTCGAAATTGTATGGACGTTGCACTACCTTGAATGAATCGGTGCTGCCGAAAGCCTCATGCACCAAGGAGTCGGAGTAGGATGAGTTAGGGTTAATATTCACCCAAAGATGAACACCATCATCGCAAATATTATCCGGGTCGCCTTGTATGCTCATATTACCGCATAAGATTTGTGACATCAGCGAGTCGTAATAGCAACCAAGATTGCTTTGCGCATGAGCGACTGTTGTGCTAATCAGTAAGAGCAGGATATAGAGTGGTCTCATTTTGTGTAATGGGTCTTTGAGATAGTAAGACAGTAAATATACAGAAAAGGTTGTGCGTGATGAAAACTAGTTTGTAGGCTAGACACCTTAATGGTAAATGCTGTGTTGGATTAAAGCCTTTGTGCATCCATTTTTAATGCCTTCGTCAATGGTATTTGGTCGATGCTGTATGCTATTTGTTGAAGATGCAATAATTAGGCTCCTTTGTTTTTGCTATTAGATGGCCACACATTAAAAACCATATTCAATAAACCTAAGAATGCGCCAACAAGAACACCTGTAAAAACGCTCTTTAAAACTAATTCGCCAATTGCGTTCTTGTTACTCAGATTAATATGGAATAAGCCCTTTACAATTGAAAAAGTAATGATGCCTGCTCCAGTTGAAAAAAATGTTATTTTGAAATTCTTGAAACGATTCATTGCACGAAAATTGAAATGTAATAATACAATAATCTTATCGGACTACTTTCTTTTTTGTTACGCCAATTAGCACACCAAAATTTCCGTCAGTTTGTGTCCAATTTTTTTCTGGCAAATACATCCTTGAAACAAAGCCGTCAAGATACAATGCATTTTTGCAACCTAGTTGCTGAAAGTATTCAGCAAAATCATAGAAGTTAATTTCTGTTTTGGATATCGCAAATACCACGTTGTTGTTAGGTAAAATGCCAACACCATTTCGAATATTCAATTTTGTAGAACCCTTTTTAAATGCTGGATGGATTTTTCCATTGATAACTAACATCGGGCCCGATTGCGTTGCGTATTTTATTTTTCCGTTGTTTCTGAAGTCAGCCGTTCTGCAAATCATTGGATTATTGTCCGTCGTAATATAAAATACACCGTTGGGTTTGACATAGAAATTACCCGCCCCGTGCCTATTGTTTAAAGGTGTTACTATTTTTTTTCGTTGAATAAAAAGTCCTAGTGCTGCATAGTCGGTGGTAAACATGCCTCCATTCATGGCAAACGTCAATGTTAAGTCGTTACGCTCAACATAGTTTTTTAAGTGCTGTATGCTTTTTATTTTTTCACCTTGTTCATCTTTCCAATAGAGCTGGATGTCTTGTTTTTTTGCATCAACGATATACGATAAAACTGGGTGTTGTATCTTGGTTTGACTTGATGTTAATTCAATCAGTCCTGCTGTCAACAGCAAGATGAATATGATTGCTAGTAGTGCTTTGCTGTGGTTCAATGCGGTATTTTTTTAATGTTCGATTAATTTCAAATGAGTTCTTGTTGGATAATACTTGTCTCGTGATTAACTCTCCACTATCAATTCGTTTATAGCGTAACTATGATTGCCTCGCAATGTAGGTAATGTCTGCTACATACGATCTACCTATTTCGTATGTGTCTTTTTCGAAGATACCTGAATATGCTTAGAATGTAAAATGAGAAACCAAGCATTTCAAAGTCTTCTATTTCTTCTCTAAAAAAAATCTTACTTTTGGCTTGATGGCAAATCCCAATTTACAAGCAGAAGGTAGCAATCAAAGTGCAGAGAAGGAATTTGAAAACAGTATCCGCCCTTCGAGTATCGAACAGTTTTCTGGTCAGCAAGAACTGATCGAGAACCTCCATATTTTTATTCGTGCCGCTAATCAACGAGGCGAGGCACTTGATCATGTGTTGTTTCACGGACCTCCTGGTTTAGGCAAGACAACACTCTCACGTATCGTAGCCAACGAACTAGGTGTGAATATTAAAGAAACAAGCGGACCGGTAATTGAAAAACCTGCTGATCTCGCAGGGTTGTTGACCAGTCTCGAAACGCGCGATGTGTTATTCATTGATGAAATACATCGTCTTAGTACCGTGGTGGAAGAATATTTGTATGCCGCTATGGAAGATTTTAAGATTGATATCATGATTGACTCGGGTCCCAATGCACGCAGTATTCAGATCGCCTTGAACCCCTTTACATTGGTCGGTGCCACAACACGTTCAGGCTTGTTGACAGCGCCGTTGTTGTCGCGTTTTGGCATCAAGTCACGATTGAATTATTATACACTCGATGTGTTGGATAAGATTGTCACACGCAGTGCAGGTCTGTTGAAAGTAAAAATCACTAGTGATGCCTCGCGTGAAATCGCCCGTCGAAGTCGTGGCACACCTCGTATCGCTAATGGCTTGTTGAGACGTATGCGCGATTTTGCGCAGATACTTGGTAATGGTGTCATCGATTTGGGTATTTCTGAACATGGCCTGAAAGCGCTTAAAGTTGATGCGCATGGCTTGGACGAGATGGATAATAAGATACTGCTAACCTTAATCGAAAAATTTAAAGGTGGTCCTGTCGGTATCAATAATATCGCTACGGCCGTCGGTGAAGAGAGCGGTACTATTGAAGAAGTGTACGAACCCTTTTTAATTATGGAAGGATATATCGTGCGCACACCACGCGGTCGAGAAGCTACAGAAAAAGCGTATAAGCATCTGAACCTAGGCAATAAATGGACTGCGAGAGACGGTACGCTGTTTTAGTGTGTCTATTATTTAGTTTCCTTCGGAAAGGAATAGCGTGCATTCAATAAATAATCACGATCCGTTAGTGTCATCAGAAAAGCAATTAGGTCTTTCTTTTCATCATCTTTCAATAAAATTGGGACGCTTAGTTTTTTAGAAAGATTGCCGCTGCGAACTATTCCACTAGCATAATGATTTACCACTTGCGCGAGTTCTGTAAATCGTCCATCGTGCATATAAGGCGCCGAATATTCAATATTACGCAAGCTCGGGACGTTGAATGTTAAGGAGTCTGACGGGTTTTGTGTCACCTTCATCCTGCCTATATCTTGCAGGGTATTATCAACGGGCAATCCATTATTTTCGAATTGGTTATTTGAAAAAAGTGGTTCGGTATGACAAGCAACGCAGTGCTGTCTGAAAAGTTGTAAACCATGCTCTTCTTCATTTGTAAATTTTCCATCGACATCCTTGCGGATATATTTATCGTATTTTGCATTGAATGAATTCAGTTGTATAACAAATTGTGTGATCGCCAATAAAAGATGCTGTCCTGTCACCACCGAATCGCCGAATACCTGATTGAATTGTTGACGATAGGCAGAGGATGCATTAAGTTTCTTTACCACATGCTCAATCGTTTCATCCATTTCGTTGGGATTGGTCATCGGCGCCAACGCCAGCACTTCGATATTGTTGACAGCACCATCCCACATGTATAATTTTTTCCACGCAAGGTTTAATAAGGCAGGCGCATTGCGCGATCCTTTGCGGCCTTCAATGCCACGACTTTGTGCATGATCGACACGCGTGAAGCTGTTGGATTGATTATGGCAACTAGCACATGAAACCGAACTATCGCGTGAAAGTAAAGGGTCGTAAAAAAGTGTTCTTCCTAGTTGAAATCCTTCTTCCGTCAGTGGATATTTTGTCGATGAATACAACGGTTGAGGCCATCCTGTAGGGACTATGAATGTAGTTTTCTTTAATTCAATTGGCGCAAATGAAACGAATGTAATTAGACACGAAAGAATACTAGTCACAATCAATAGTCGCAGATTTTTCATTTTACGCTTTCGTCTGATTGGCTAATCTGAAACATGTTCATATAATTATCGGCAATTTGCATCGCCTCTTTTGATGGCGCTACGACATTGTTTATCGAGGACAGATGAATATCATTGAACCAAGTGGCAACATCCACAATCAAGGTTAAGGTGGCCTGAGTCTCGCCGTTTATTTCGATGTCAGGAAATTGTAATGATGTTTTTCGCACAGTTACATAAGGTTGCATATAGCCGCCGATATGAAATTCAAATGTATGATGTAAGGTTTGGCAAACGTTGGAATGACCAGTTAGTTTCGCATTGATATAGCCGGTATTCCAAGCCCAATACATACCTAAGGTCGGATCAAGATCGCCACCCAAGGCACCCGAGACATTGGTCACACTGTCGAGCCCAATATTGAACGTCAATAGATTGTATACACCCGAAGGGATATTGTTGATAGTATACGTAAGTGTAGCACTATCTTCGGCATTAATGAGATGCGCACTATTTTTTATCGGGAAGGAACTTTTTGGTCCGATGAGATTCAATGCAGAAATGTAAGATTTGAATTCTTCAATCGTGATTGAATCCCCGTTTTCAGAAACATAGGTCTTGTCGCCCAATATGAGCGGCTTTCCTCGAAAGACAGGTTGTATCTTAATCACTAAAACACCCTTTGCAAAAACGTTCAATGCAAACAACGTTATACAAAGACAAAGCAAGAAAAAGCGATACGTACGTTTCATGAGATAGCTGTTTAAAGAAGAAAAGAGGAAGTGTCAATCATTGATAATACTTAGACGATACCATCAGCATTTTCATCTTTCTGAACGTCGATTTTTTTAGACATAAGCACAATGTTCATCCGCTGCTTCCAACGACTAAAGATATTGATAGCTGGTCTTCGGAGTCAGTTTCAGCAATACCTCATACATCAACTTAATACATTCTTCTACATCATTTTTATGCACGGTTTCAACAGTGGTATGCATATATCGAAGCGGTAATGAAATAAGTGCACTCGGTACACCGCCGTTGCTAAATGCAAACGCATCGGTATCGGTGCCGGTGAAACGAGAGGATGCTTGCAGCTGATGTGGAATTTTATTTTTCTTAGCCGTGTCTAAAATGATATCGAGTAAAATGTTGTGAACGGCAGGCGCATAACTGATAACGGGGCCTTGGCCACACGTTGCTTCGCCTTGAGCAGGTTTGCTCATCATCGGTGTGGTGGTGTCGTGTGTTACATCGGTGCAGATGGCCACATTCGGTTTGATGCGTTGTGCAATCATAGTGGCACCATTTAGTCCAACTTCTTCTTGCACGGAGTTTACAATGTATAATCCGAACGGTAATTTTTTCTTATTCTCACGTAGCAATCGTGCCACTTCGGCAATGATTATACCGCCCATGCGATTATCATGTGCGCGTGCTATCCAATAACCGTGATTGCCTTCTTCAAAACCTTCGGTGAACGTACATACGCAACCGACATGAATACCTAACTCTTCTACTTCTTTTTTATTCTTACAATGCACATCGATCCAGATGGTTTCGATCTCAGGTTTCTTTTCATTTTGTGGTGTGCGCACATGAATGGCAGGCCATCCGAATACACCACGAACAATACCTTTCTTTGTATGAATATTCACACGCTTTGATGGCGCAATTTGATGATCACTGCCGCCATTACGACAAACGTGAATGAACCCGTCATTCGTGATATACTTTACATACCAACTTATCTCATCCGCATGGGCTTCAATAACCACCTTGTAAGGCGCATCCGGATTGATCACCCCAACAGCAGTGCCGTAAGTGTCTACAAAATGTGTATCGATATAAGGTTTGAGATAGTCGAGCCATATTTTTTGTCCACTTGCCTCATACCCAGTTGGTGAGGCGTTGTTGAGATATGTTTTAATAAACTCCATCGACGTTGCGTTGAAGAAATCTTTTTTCGATTTAACTGCTTTGCTTGCTTTTGACTTTGCCATTGGATTTTGCACTGATTTTTAATTGCGTTGTGCGAAGGTATACATTCAAATTTAGAATTTCATTTCCCTGCCTTACATTTGCGCCCAAAAATACGCAAGCGATATCAGATGACGCATACGAAATCAGATGGCTTGCACTAGTAAATGACGATTTAAATTATTCAAACAATGTCTCAGAAAATTACAATGTCCGCTGAGGGCAAACTCTTGGTTCCTGCAAATCCAATCATTCCATTTATTGAAGGTGACGGAATCGGTCCCGATATTTGGAATGCCAGTGTACGTGTGTTGGATGCCGCTGTTGAAAAGGCTTATCAAGGCGAACGCAAAATAACGTGGAAAGAAGTTTTGGCAGGCGAAAAGGCCTTCAATACAACGGGTTCGTGGATGCCTGAAGAAACCATGGATGCCTTCAAGGAATATATGATCTCCATCAAAGGTCCGCTGACAACCCCTGTGGGCGGTGGTATCCGCAGTTTGAATGTAGCTCTTCGTCAGGAACTTGATTTGTATGTCTGTTTGCGACCTGTGCGTTATTTCGAGGGGACACCTTCGCCGATGTGGCATCCTGAGAAAGTGAATATGGTGATCTTTAGAGAAAATACCGAAGATATTTATGCCGGTATCGAATTTATGACAGGCACACCTGAGGCTAAAAAAATGCTTGATTTTCTGACAAATGAAATGGGTGTGAAAAATATTCGTTTCCCTGAAACAACCTCATTCGGGGTAAAACCTGTGAGTAAGGAGGGCAGTGAGCGATTAATCAGAGCAGCGATTGAATACGCTATCGAGCATCGATTACCTTCATTGACATTAGTGCACAAAGGGAATATTATGAAATTCACAGAAGGCGCCTTTAAGAACTGGGGCTATGAATTGGCAGAACGTGAATTTGCCGACAAGGTGTATACTTGGAATCATTGGGAGCGCACGAAAAAAGAAAGTGGCGAAGCCGTGGCTAATGAAGAAATGAAGGTGGCTAGTCTCGGAGGACGAGTTATTATCAAAGACGCCATCGCTGATAACTTTTTACAACAAGCCTTGCTCGCACCGCAGGATTACAGCGTCATCGCTACGCTAAATCTCAATGGCGATTATATCAGTGACGCCTTGGCAGCGCAGGTTGGAGGTATCGGTATCGCACCAGGTGCAAATATCAACTATCTCACCGGACATGCCGTGTTTGAGGCAACCCATGGCACCGCACCTCGATTTGCAAATACTAATACCATGAATCCTTCATCGCTGATTTTAAGTGCTGTGATGATGTTCGAATATATGGGATGGAACGAGGCCGGAGAGTTAATCACGAATGCCATCGGCCGTGCTATCAAAAGCAAACACGTGACGATCGATTTTCATCAATTAATGGAGCATGCTACGCTATTAAAGACCAATGAGTTTGCTGATGAATTGATGCGAAATCTGTAAGTAATCGAGTGGCCTTAATTCTAGTCGGTTTTTACGACAATGCGGGTACGTTTTTTTCTTTTCGATCGACACCACCTGCTATTGAATGCAATGGTACATACCAATGCTTGTGTTATTTTATATAAATGAAGTACGGCTTTTTGTCGTCTCTTGCAATATGCTAAACGATATTATTTATTCTTTAACAACACTATATGACATCGATAAAATGATTCGTGTAGTTTTGTGCGCATTCCCTAGGTTTGCGATTATTCCCCACTATGAGTTCAGCCATTCTATTAGAACACGTCACAAAAAACTTTAACGATTTTATCGCTGTCAATGCATTGAATTTTGAAGTGAAAGCAGGCGATATCTATGGTTTTCTCGGTCCAAATGGATCCGGTAAAAGCACAACACTTCGTATGATCATGGCCCTAATTAAACCTACCTCAGGGTCGATTAAATTATTTGGCGAGTCGTTGGGAGAAAACCGCAGCGAAATCATGCGCAAGGTGGGTTGTATCATTGAGAAGCCTGATTTCTATGGCTATCTTTCTGCTAAGGAAAATATGAAATTATTTGCCAGAGCTCATTTGTTGAACTATTCGGCTGCACAATACGACGCGTTGTTTTCGCTTGTAGGATTAAAAGGTCGTGAAAATGATAAGGTTAAAACATTTTCACATGGGATGAAACAACGTCTTGGCATTGCGCAAGCATTGATTCACGATCCTGAATTGATTATCCTCGATGAGCCTAATACTGGTCTTGATCCGCAGGGCATCATTGACTTGCGAAATTTAATCTTGACACTAAATAAAGAACGAGGGAAGACCATTTTGTTTTCATCACATATTCTAAGTGAGGTGCAGGAAATTTGCAGTAATATGGTTGTTATTAATAAAGGAAAAGTTGTTGTGCAAGGTGGCGTAAGTGAGTTGCTTTCACAAGAAAATCTAACCGTTAAATTAGAGGTTGTGAATCCGGTGGAAGCATCGGTGGTCTTACAACAATCCAACTGGGCGGGTATGATGGAGTCGCAGGATGAAACCTTATTCGTGTTTAATATGGGTAAGGCAGAAATTCCTGCCATGATCGATTATCTTTCGCAACATCACATCGGTATTGAACGAATCGATTATCGCAATCAACTAGAAGATTATTTCCTTAAAATTACAAACGCCTAGCATGAACGAATTTTTGGCCATATTAAAAAACGAATTAATTAAGACCATACGCAGACCGCGTAGCTATATTGGTTTTGGCGTGATTGCATTTATCTGTTTGATGCTGCAAGGTGCTTTTTATCAGGATGGAAAAGAATTACTGTCTACTGTTACAGCGCAATTCGATAATATCTTTAATGTGCAAGGCAATATCCTAAACGGAAATTTGATTTGCTATATCGTATTGCAAACACTGATAGTGCAGATGCCAATGCTTGTAGCTTTTGTAACTGGTGATCAGGTGAGCGGTGAAACATCTACTGGGTCTATCCGATTTTTACTAACGACGCCTGCAAGCCGTACCAAAATTGTTGTCGCTAAATGGTTGTCGGGTTTGGTATATACACTCTTTCTACTATTGGTATTGGGCATTTTTGCCTTGTTTGTTTCTCGTGCTATTTTTGGTGTGGGCGACTTGATGGCTATGAACAGCGAGGGCTTGACAATCATACGTGCTGATGATATCAATTGGCGCTGGGGCTTTGCGTTTCTAATTGCTTTCTTGTCGCTGAGTGTGGTGGCTTCATTGAGCACATTGCTGTCGTGTATTATGGATAATTCCATCACGCCTATAGTGACTGTAATGGCTATTATTATCATCTTCACCATTATCGGGATGTTTGATATGAAATCGTTTGACGTGATTAAGCCGTTTTTGTTTACAACCCATATGATTAGTTGGCGCAGCCTGTTTGAAGATCCTTTGCCTGTTGATAATATTGTAGCATCCTGTGCTATTTTGTTTTTACACGTTGTTATTTTCTTAGGTGCGGCCATATTTTATTTTAAACGAAAAGACATTACCAATTGATGAAGAAGTTTTTTTTACTTGCCCTTACGTTGTTTTCCTTTCAAGCCTATGCAATTGATGATCCGAGTGCGCTGATTCGCGAATTGAATAAAAAATTTAGTCAGGTAAATGATTACACGGCGCATATACGAATGACGTTCGATATTCCGGGTGTACGAATGAATGCAATGAATGGTAAGGTATTTTTCAAGCGCCCCGACCGTTTTAGAATACGCACCAAGGGAATCTTTTTTCTACCTAAACAAAATCCGTTACAGAATATGAGCGCGATGTTGCTTGATACATCATCCTATACAAGTATTATTTCGGGTTATGAAGTGGTAAAAGGTAAAAAATGTGCGATCGTGAATATCATTCCCTTGAGAAATAGTATTGATCTTGTGTTAGGAAAATTTTGGATTGATGTCGCTCATCCGTTGGTGATGAAGACACAAATCACCACAAAGAATAATGGTACGATCGAAACAGAGAATGTCTATGCTTCAAATTCTACCTATACCTTGCCAGATCAAATTATTATTAGGTTAGAAACAAAGAAAATTAAAATATCAAAGATGATGGCGGCCGATTTGAATAAGAAATCAAAAGATACATCCAACGACAATAAACTAGAAACAGGCACCATCATTCTGTCATTCTCGGATTATAAGATCAATACAAAATTTGCAGATAGCGAATTTGATAAGGCCGAGTAATAAACCTAGCATTGATGTGTTGGTCTTCTTGCTTTTTCGATAGGACCGATAACAAGAATAACGTTCAATATTCGATTGATATGAGCCTGAAAACGAACCTTTTTGCATAGCCAACATCAATATTCCTTTCCTATCTTTGCCCGAAATGTATAACGCACCATGTTGGAGATCGAATCAAAAGTGATTGATGAAAATATTCAGGGAACAGCCCTTGCCTCTGAAGTGAACGCACAAGCAGATAAGAAATTCTATATCGAGAGTTACGGTTGCGCTATGAATTTCAATGACAGTGAAATCATCGCTTCAATCCTTCATGGCGTTGGTTATGGCGCCACAAAGGATATCGAAGAAGCCAATTTAATTTTGATCAATACGTGCTCAATTCGAGATAAAGCTGAGCAGACCATTCGTCATCGTCTGATGCATTTTAAAGGATTTAAAAAACGAAACCGAACGATGCTTGTTGGTGTCATGGGATGTATGGCCGAACGATTGAAAGAGAAATTACTTGAGGAAGAAAAACTCGTTGATATTGTCATGGGGCCTGATTCGTATCGAACTCTACCTGCGTTGATCGCTGAGGCTGAAAGTGGACAGAAATCTGTCAATGTGCTATTAAGTCGCGATGAGACCTATGCCGATATTAATCCAGTGCGATTAGATGGTAACGGTGTGTCAAGTTTTGTAAGCATCACTCGTGGTTGCAATAATATGTGTAGTTTTTGTGTGGTGCCTTTTACTAGAGGCCGTGAACGAAGTCGAGATGCTGATTCTATTGTGCGAGAAGCTAGGGAGTTATTTGAAAATGGATATCGCGAAGTGACCCTGTTGGGCCAGAATGTGGATAGTTATCGATGGGAGAATGAACAGACAAACGAACTTGTTACGTTTGCAAATTTGATGGAACGTGTCGCGTTGATTGATCCATTGTTACGAGTGCGTTTTAGTACTTCGCATCCGAAGGATATCACCGATGATGTATTGCATGTGATAGCCCGACATCATAATATCTGTAATTATATTCATCTGCCAATTCAAAGTGGGAGTACACGGGTTCTTCAATTGATGAATCGTACCTATACGAAGGAATGGTATTTGCATAAGGTGAAACGTATCATGGAAATTATTCCGGGTTGTGGCTTGAGTACAGACATTATTACGGGCTTTTGTACAGAAACGGAAGATGATCATCAGGAAACAATTGATATTGTAAGGCAATGCAAATTTGATCTTGCATATATGTATGCCTACAGCGAACGTCCAGGTACCTTGGCGGCTAGGCGCTATGCCGATGATATTCCGGAGGAAGTGAAGAGTCGTCGTCTAAGTGAAATTATTGATGTGCATCGCATCAACAGTCACAACAGTAATTTGGCTGATGTTGGTATGGTATATGACGTGTTGGTTGAAGGCCCTTCGAAGAAAAACTCAGATGATTATTGTGGTCGTACCGATAAGAATAAGATGGTTGTTTTTCCTAAGGGCGCATCTCAAAAATGTGATTATGTCAAGGTGTTGATCACAGGCTGTACCTCAGGTACCTTGCTAGGCGAACTGATCGAGTAAGAACGCATTGATTCAAACGATATTTTTTCATCTACAGTTTAGCACGCTGCTAATAGCATCGATACATCAATGTTTTTAAGTTGATGGGTGAACGCGCCTGGTATGTTATTTTTTCAAGCAAGAATTATATATAGCATTTCCGGTTTGTAGTCACGACCTTTGTGTGCGATATGCCGGTTGGTATTATCATATTTATTTATCATCTGAAAGCTGAAAAATGATACATCAAAAACCATTTGTCTTGTCGGGCGGCGGCGTACGCGGATTTGCTCATCTTGGTGTCATCAAGGCGTTGCAAGAAGTTGGCATAAGTCCTTCTGAAATTTCAGGGACAAGTGCCGGCGCTATAATTGGTGCATTCTTAGCAGATGGATTCACACCAGATGAAATCAAGGAATTGTTTTTAACGAAGTTGAATTTGAATGTGTTCAGCATCAACACCTTTCGGTTTGGTTTGATATCTATGCATAAAATCAGAGACCTTGTCGAAAAAAATCTCAGGCATATGTTTTTCGAGCAATTGTCAATGCCCTTGTATGTAAGCGCAACGAATTTCATTGACGGCCGCCAACATATTTTTCATGAAGGACCTATGATAGATGCCATTATTGCATCTTGTTCCATTCCGGTTCTTTTTTCACCTGTTATGATAAATGGCATTCCCTATGTGGATGGTGGTTTGTCGAATAATTTACCTGTGGAGCCTTTTATCCAACAGAAAAATCAAATTGTCAGTATTTATGTCAATCCGTTGAAAGTGTATAATGCTGATGATAGTATGTTAGCAATGATAGACCGCTCTGTTCATCTTGGTTTTAGAGAAATGGTGAATCGGTCTGCAGATGGATGTTATCTTTCTATTGAGCCTGATAATCTCACTGAATTTGGTTTGTTTGAAATCGATAAACTGACGGCCATCGTTGATGCGGGGTATGCGTATACAGCGAATTTTTTACAGCACCACGACGCATTAAAATCATAAACAGGTTTATTCGTATCGAACGGTCTTGAAAGGCATCTTGTTATTTTTGCAAATCAATTGTGTTACGTCGCGAGCCATATTGATAGCAACTGGAATGCCTCCTCCTGGTCGACTCCAGTGACTAGCATAATAGAAGTTTTTTAGCTTGGGTAATGTAAATGTAATGGGTGTTGGTGCAAACACATTTTTACCTGGTAACCAACCTTGCGCGCTTCCTTGCCAATTATTTGTATACCGCAGAATGGTCGCAGGGGTTGAAAAATCAACCATTTCAATGTGCTCCTTCATGCCAGGGTATTTAATTTCTAGCAACTCTTGAATGGCATTGATAAACTGCTGTTTTTCTTCTCTATATTTCTTTCGGTCATTTTTTCTAAGTTCAATCCAATAGTTGCCATTCTTTGTATAAAAGCTACAGGCCATGACGGTTTTACCTTCAGGCGCTAAGGTTGGGTCGTAATGGTAGAAGTGCGTTTCTAATCGATTCCATGACGTGCCGCACGGTGATTCTAATTTTTTGTCAATAGGAAATCGCGAGAAATGAGGCTGTTCATTATAATTTTTTTTCAGTCCGAAAGTAACCAACAACACAGAGTAATAAAGTTCAAGCGATTTTTCATCCTTTAATCGTTTTATTTTCTCATTGATATACTTGCCTTCTAAATAGTCAAAAATAGTTTTATGCCAGTCTGCAGCCGAAAGCACAATATCACAACGATGTATCACATTGTTTCGAACAAGCAGCCCTTTTACTTCGTCGTTTTCGGTTAGGATTTTTTGGACAGGTGTATTATAATGCATTTTTCCACCAAGCGAGATGAATTTTTCTTCCAGTCGTTTTGCCCAAGAAAGTGAACCGCCAATAGGGTAGCCGGCACTTTTTTTATCAAACACAGCCATAGGAAAATTAAAGACGAGCATATTTACTTCATTGTCATCAAAGAGCAAGCGCAAACATTCACGAAGAAAGGGGTTCTTGAATTTGCGTGAAAGCGAAAAGTTAGTTTCATTTTTTTGTTTAAGTAAAATGAATAAGAACCTAAGATAGCGACTCATCTTGATGCCACGGATGATACTTGGTATCAATGGCAGTTTGTCCATCACAGGCGGGAGGTCAAAATCTTGCAGCACACGGATGTCGTTGATAAAACGACGAATGATTTTTTCATCTTCGGGTGCCAAGTCGAGCATATAGGCTTGCAAACGGTCAAGATTGTTATACAAGTGAAAAATCGAAGATCCGTATTTGTTCTTATGCTCTTTTACTTCAAGACAGATACGTTCCTCGTGATGATGGAAGGGGATGTTTTTTAAATCGAGTAATTCAGACCACATAGAATAAAATCCACTTCCTCTATCGGTGCCTAAAACCCAATGTATACTTCCATCGACGGTATAGTCGCCCTTCTTCCAACTCGAGCAAAGGCCACCGGGGATTGAGTGTTTTTCGAATATTTCAACATCGAAACCATTCATTTGTAGATATGATCCTGCGCACAATCCAGAAACACCTGCTCCTATGATATTTACTTTTATTTTATCCTTCACGTGTTGTCATATTAAGTAAGTTGTTTCTTGCACGACGTAGTATCAAATACACATCATTTATTGATGCATGTTATTCAATTGTCGGTCAGTATGGAAAGGTAATGTGGAAAGCAATAAACGTCAAAATTGTTATACTCTAATTGTAACTAGTAGACGGATGTCTTATACCAAGTGGTTAAACATAATTGCTCTGAATGGTTACAAGCAATCATTTAGAAAGCGGATACTTGCATCGACTACGTCTTGCATCGGTGTGGGTAAAAAGGATGCTGTCCATGGATGCGCGCGTCCAAAGACATGATCAGATTCGACAGTAAATAATGTTGCATTCGGCTGCCATCGACATACGTCAAGAGCATTTGAATAGGGCACTGCGGTATCGTTGGTGCCATGACAAACTAATATTGGAATGCGTAAACCACTGATGGCTTTTCGGATATCAAGACGAGCGGCATGTTGCACATAATCTTCATATAGTTGATAGTACAATGGCAATTGTTGATTGGTTCGCTTATTGGTATAATACATTACGCCTTCTGTTTTCCACTTCATCATTTTTTCAATAGACATTGCGCCCCAAGGTGTTTTGCATTCTGAAATGGATGCCCATGTTATCAGTGCTTTCACTCGTTCATCTTCAAAGGCTTTTAAAATAGCAATGCCACCGCCACGGCTATGTCCAAGTAGCGCAATGTTTGTTGTATCGGCATAGGTATGATACGGATTACCTTCATCACAAATCCAATTGATAATGTGTGTTGTATCAGCGAGTTCCTTGCTATAGTTATTTTGTCCGAAGGCTTCAAGGTCTACAAAGTCTAGCGGCGAGTCAATCGTAGCGCCATTATGCGACAAGTTCATTTTGATAAAGAAGTAGCCTGCTTCGGCAAATTGTGTTGCAATTAAATCAAAGTTGCCCCAGTCTTTAAGTCCGTTAAAACCGTGCACATAAATCACCACAGGTAGTTTTGTTGCAGCGTCTTTATAAAAAATATCGGTTCCCATCATTCGATGTTTACAGCCTTCGACAGGAATGTTTTTCTTGCTATTCATTGTAACACTAGTTGACTCAAATGTACGCACAATGCTATTTATAGAAGTGCGATGTGGCGATTAAAAAACAAACCCGCATAATAGCGGGTCTGTCAGAGTGTATGTATGTTGTACTCATATTCATTTATTCCTTCACTATTTTCCGAACAAAACTGCCTTTCTCTGTTTGGATACGAATCATATACATCCCCGATGAGAATGCCGATAAATCTATGTTGAAGGATGATGAGGTAGTTTCTAGTTGAGCTACTTGCACGCCTTGTACATTATGGACGAAAGCGATGATGGTTCCTTTTAAATTACCATCGATACTGATAGTAACCTTATCTGTTGCAGGATTGGGGTAAACTGTAATTACATTGTCTGCGTTCATACTTGTGGTTCCTGCAGGAGAAGGGCAATTGCCCGATATCCATTTTGTATCAAGCCATAACAATCGTTTACGAATGGCTGATTTTATGGCACTCACTTCTTGTGTATAATTGGTAGACATAGGCGTTGGTTCATTCACAATTGGTGTTCCCCAGATGGGCCATGTTGTAAAGTTTCGGCTGATGGCGTTTTGTGCATTCAGGTAGGTGTTTACAGAATCAATGAAATGAAAGATTGTGATGGTGTCCAATACATTACCGGGTCTGCGATAATTTACATAGGCACACTTAAGTGAATCCATAAAGGATACATCTGTGGTAAGTTTACTCCACCAAAATGGAGGAAGTTTGACGTCAGTTCCACAAACCGCGCCAATGTTGTAGCACCACCCTGTATCAACGCTGCTATTGCAATTACTTGTATTGAAATACGCAAGTTCGCCGTTCCATAATGGGCCTATTCTGAGTTTCTTGCCTTTATCTTTGTATAAGAATGTATTTTGACGATAGGCTTCATTGTTACGACTTACTTCTTGCATAATCATAAAATCGATAAAACTTCCTTCGGCAGCGAAATTTCTCCATCCTAAGGTGGTGTCCTGAAAATTGGGTGAGTTCATCGCATTTTCAAAGCTATCGATATATGATTTACTATAGGCTGCTTGAACAGGTGTTATAGTTCCCGCGTCAGGATACTCATAATTGAATGTGATTTGTTGTGTGCTTGCATAAGGGGGCAAGATAGTGCTAGACCATCCTGCGCCAATTTCATCATCCATTTTCCATATATAGCCGCCTGTTAGGTTTAGTCCCGAATTGTCGATTGCGGTTAGTTTTGAAATATTCACACGTGCTGAATCTCGTTTTACTTTTTCGCCAAACGCATAGATTCCTTGGTATTGGCTATTTAAAATAAGCTCACAAAATTTCATTCGTGGCGCATATCGACCCATTTTTTCGTGCAAATTAAATGACAAGGCAGTTCTCATGAGTGAACGGTCGGGATACGAAGCCAATAAAACCCAATCATTTTCTGCAGGCATTCCAAGTAAGGAGGTGTCAAGACTTACACTAGGTGTGCTCCATGTTTCAATAGTGTATGATTTTTTTGAATACGATTGTGTAATCGCGTTTCCTCTCAATTTAATGCCGATGATGCCGGTATACGCAGGCGCACTCGCAGGTGTGTTTACACCAGACGCATTATTGATCAGTGAAAAATTCCCTTGAACAGCTGATGTGCCAACCGTTACTGGAGTTGTGATGATAATGATTGGCAAATTAGTTGATGTCAACTGCGCCATTGAGCTATAGTAAAATGCACTGAATAAAAAGGCAATGGATAAAAAACGTAATGATTTCATAATGTATATTTCCTACAATAATACATGTTAACCGCAAAGTATCAAGCTAAAGGAGGCAAAAATTGAATATACGGAGACAAAAACCTAACTTTCGGCTTGAACTTGATGTCTTGCTAACACATAAACACGATACGTTTTGATATGAAAAAAATATATTCCATTCTTCTGTTAATATTTGTTGCGTTTCAATCGAACGCGCAAGTGTTGATCAATGAATACTCTTGTTCTAATCTTAGCACAACCACTGACGCGTTTGGGCAGTTTGAAGATTGGGTAGAGCTATACAATGCCGGGGCAACGCCGGTGAATCTCACAGGGTATTATTTGAGTAATGACCCCAATAATCTGCAGATGTGGCAAATTCCTGCTGTGAATGATATCAATGGCGGTTCCAAGAAAATGATTTTTTGCAGTAACAAGGGACTCGTTGATGCAGGCACTGGACAGATTCATCCAAAATTTAAATTGCGACAAACTTATGGCCAGTGGTTTGTGTTGAGTGATCCGAGTGGGACTGTGATCGATTCGGTGAAACTAAAAATTACGCAACGCAATCATTCTCGTGCGAGAACAACCGATGGCGCCACTTCATGGGGTGTTGATAATACTCCAACACCGAATGCAGTCAATAATCCGACGTATACATCGTATGCAAGCACGCCGCTTATTAACATTCAAGCAGGCTTTTATTCTTCTGCGCAGACTATTAGTATCACATCGACAGACCCTAATGTAACCATTCGTTATACGACAAACGGCACTGAGCCTTTGGTGTCATCCACAGCGTATACGTCGCCGATCAATATTGCAGTCACAACATCGGTCCGTGCAAAAGCATTTAGTGCTGTTGCCACAGTGCTGCCAAGTTTGATTGAAACCAATTCATACATGATCAACGAAACAACCAACTTTCCGGTGGTCTGTGTTTGTGGCGCCTATACACCGGCTTCTGCAAACCCCAATTATCTTTTTACGTGGGCTGCGACACCGGCATGGAGCTCGATTGAATTTTTTGATAAGAACCAGAATTTTATTTGTGAGACCGAAGGCTTAGCCTCTAAACACGGAAATGATTCATGGGCGTATGCACAGAAAGGATTTGATTTCGAAGCGTCTGATGAATCGGGCATAATGGCTTCGATGAACCACAACTTTTTTAGCACCACACTTAGAGATACATTTGACAGAATCATCCTCAAAGCAGGCTCCTCAGATAATTTTCCATTAGGGCCTTCTAATAGTTGTCATCTTCGTGATGTGTTTGCACAAACCTTAGCCGAAAAGTATCAATTAGATATGGACTTCCGACGATTTGAAGGATCGAACTTATTTGTCAATGGCGCGTATTGGGGCGTGTATGATTTGAGAGAACGCGTTGATGGAGATCATTTTGATTATTACTATGGGCAGCCTTCTAAGAAAGTTGATCATCTATCGTATTGGGGAGGCCTTACTATTCGTTTAGGTAGCGATACTGGCTGGGTGAATATGTACAACTACATCATGGCAAATAATATGGCTGCACAAGCCAATTACGACCACGTGAAAAAATTCTTGAATACTCGAAGTTTTATACAATACTTTATCTTCAACGTATACCTTGTGAATCACGATTGGCTTAATTGGAATACAATGTGGTGGAGGGGAAATAAAGGTCAAGGCGTTAAATGGCGTTATGCTCTTTGGGATCAAGATGCAATCTGTGGTTTAGCAAATGCGAATTATACTGGATTGTCAACCACCTCTGCCAATGCAGATCCTTGCGAACCTACCTCACTTTTTCAGGGAAATTCAAGTATAAAGCATACCGATATGTTGACCGCCCTTATGAATAATCCTGAATTTAAACAGCAGTATAAAGATGAATGGATTCATATGCTGAATACCTGCTTTGAATGCCAAAATATCAAAACGCATTTTGATTCAATCGTCAATTTATTTGTGCCTGATATGCCTAGGCAATGCACTCGATGGTCAGGGTCAATGACTGACTGGAATGCAAATGTGCAAGCGATGCGAACTTTCTTGGATAATCGTTGCGCATTAATCACTGGCAAATTAGATACTTGCCTTGATTTGAATCCGCAGGAATTAAAATTAGATGTAAGCCCTGCTGGAAGTGGCACGATTGCGCTTGATGGGTCAGTTAAGTCGCCGTATGTTTGGGAGAAAATTATTGCAGGCGATTCGATGTACACATTAAAGGCTACCCCGACAGCGGGTCAATATTGGGCGTTTGATTATTGGGAGAAACAGAATAGTGCGAATAACTTTCTTCCTAATAGCACAACCGATTTAATACAATTTGATTTTAAAAAGAAAGATTCAGTGGTGGCCCACTTTAAATATTTTAATTATGATTCGGTGAATGTTACATTCGATGTCACACCGCCGGGAGCGGGATCAATTTTATTGAATGGTACCTTGATTTCGTCATACCCAACAACGATCACATTAGACAGGCGATACCCGTATACTATCGCTGCGACACCTATTGTCAATCATAATTTTGTGACTTGGCAAAAGAATAATGCCAATACAACGATTGCTCCGTCAATGACAGATAAAGTGGCCACATTAAACTATCTTGATCAGGAAACGGTGGTTGCGGAATTTGTATATGTGCCACCTCCACCGCCTCCTCCACCATTGCCCTTATTGACCGCTGTTGATACATCGCAGGTATTTATCCCCAATGTATTCTCGCCAAATGGTGATGGTACCAATGACTTATTCAGTATGCGAGTTGGTAAGGACGTTACGGGTATCGAGATGATGATATATGATAGATGGGGCAAGTTGGTGTATCAAACCAACAATCTTGGTAAAGGATGGAATGGTACCTATAATGGTAAGGATGCTGAAATAGGGGTATACCAATATTTGATTAAAGTGAAATTTAGAGATGCTTCCGTATCAACATTCAAGGGTGATGTAACATTACTTCGATAGGCAAGGAAAATTCATTGTCTAAACCACAGCGAATCAGGCTGTGGTTTTTTTTATTGTGTAACTTTGACGCATGTTCCCGATTCTGACATATGTATGCTTGCTATTTTTTAGTGATGGCGACTATTATAAAACGTCACATGGTGAAGTGTCTTTTCTTTCTAGGGCGACATTAGAGAAAATCAAAGGCCATTCCAATGAATTACGAGGTGTAATTAATCAGCGAACAAATTCATTCAGCTTTGCTGTGGCATTAGATTCGTTCTATGGTTTTAATAGTGAGCTACAGAAACAACATTATTCAGAGAACTATGTCGAAAGTGATTATTTCCCAGACGCTAAATTCACTGGAAAAATAATTGAAGAAATTGATTTTAATAAGCCAGGTACCTATGCTGTTAGAGCGAAAGGAAACTTCGATTTACATGGCATTGTCATCAATAAAATTATTCATGCAACGCTTACTATTATCAATGATAAACAACTAAAAATAGAATCTGACTTTAGTTTTAGTCTAACTGAATTTAGTATAAAAGTACCTCGTCTTGTGCATCGAAAGGTAGCAGAGAATATTGAAATTCATGTAGGAATTCGTATGAATAAATAATATGAGGAGACATTCATTTTATCTACTTTTTGCCGTCGTGCTATTTCTATGCCTCAATACTCTTGTGTATGGAAGTAGCAAGGTTAGAGAGGATAAACTTCGTTACAATACGATGTACGTAGATGCTCAAAATACATTGTGGATAGGCAGCGATAATGGGTTGTTTCGATGGAAGAGCTCCGGATCTGTGCGAATCTCTCTTCCACTTACGTTGAATATTACTGCTATTCTTGCATCGAATGAAAACCTGCTTTTGGGAACAGTCGAAGGAACATTATTTTTATATAATACAAACTCTAAGACGTTGAAATTAATAGCCGATATGAAGGCTGAGATTTCAGACCTATGTGTACGTAATTCATCCGTGGTAATTTCCTCTAAGGGCAATGGGTATGCGTTCATATCGCCGTATGCAATACGTCATTATACTGCAAGGCGAGGATTGACAGATAATTACGTGTACCAAACGTTTATTGATTCGAATAATGTCGTGTGGTCATCCACAGACCTCGGTATCAATGTGCAGACTTCGGTAGATTCTGTCGGCGCTTGTTCTATGAATCGTAAGATTCCTGATAGGCTTGTGACTTGCTTCGCCTTGGTCGATTCAATCCTTTATTGTGGTACACAACGCGGCGATATTTGTAAAATAAATCGCCGAGATTCTTCCGTTACGTTATTTGACAGGACACGTTGGAACTCCTCTCAAGTCAACGATATGAAGGTGCTCGATCATATGATTGCCATTGCCACAGACGATGGCGCTTTTTTATTGGACATGCAAGGAAATGTCATTGAAACTGTGGTTAGTAATACGTCAGTTAAAAAAGTAGTTGTCGATATGGAAGCGAACATTTGGTTTTGCGGTAATCGACTTCTTGTGTCCTCAAGCGGCGAGCAGATTACGCCAATCAGACAGCTTGGAGATTTGCCAATTACCAATGTGCATTCGATTACTATTGATAGCGATCATTCTATGTATCTTACGCCTGATCAAGGTCTTGTAAAATTCAATATAGGATCGAAACGAATACAGAAAATAAATTTCACATCGCCTGCCGGTCTTGTCGATATTACGTCGATATTCATCGATCATCACAACATGATTTGGGTTGGGACATCTGGTAATGGGCTCTATCAAGTGGATGCAGTCAATCTAGCCTCGCATAAAATTAAAATAGATAACTCTGTTGAAACATCCGATATATTGACCATAACAGGTGATCAAAAAACAATCTGGGTTGCAAGTTTAAATGGTGTTTGGTATAGTGATAACTCAATAGGGACATACCAGTTTAGTTCGCTTGAAGATGAATACAAAAAAAAGAAATACTATGTCTATGATGTAAAAAAAGATAGCAAGGGTAATTTGTGGATGGCAACGGATGGACAAGGTATCTTGAAGATTTCAGGCAGACAGGTTTCTGATCTGATGCTTGATGCGCAAACAAAACCTAATTTGTTTTATAGTATTGCTGAAGATTATGCAGGGCAAATGTGGTTCAATGCCTATACAAATGGGCTATATTGCTTGCGAGGCGATTCTGTGATTCACCTTTCAACAAATAATGGCCTTATCTCAAACGATATCGTCAGTATTCATAGTTTCCAACATAAATATCTTGTTGCGGCTTCCGCTGCTGGTATTGATTTGATTAACATACAAACTTTTGCAGTGACAAACTTCAATTTCGAATCTTTGCACCTTGCCGACATTCCCGAAATAAATTCTATTTCGTCTGATCGAGATAATATGATGTATATAGGCACAAGCGCCGGCATCCTTCGCTTTTATGTACCTCGCTATAAGTCACATTTTATTCCTCAAGCTCAAATAGATGACGTGATGGTGATGGGTAAGTGTATCGTGAAGGAGAAAAGTACGTTTAATTATGAGGAGAATTATTTTAAATTTCAAATAGGCTCTAATTACAATGCTGAGCAAATGGTCTATTATCAGTATAAGCTCAAAGGATTAAGTGAACAATGGAATACAACGGTTGATCATGACGTTGTATTTCCACGATTGAGTCCGGGTACGTATGAATTTGTGCTACAAACTGCCAATAATAATCGATTCCTAGATGCGACGGAAGCTCATTATACGTTCGTTATTAAGAGCCCGGTTTGGAAACAAAGTTGGTTTATATTTCTTTCTCTGTTAGTGTTTGCAATAGGCATCTACTATTATATTCGATTTCGTGAAGCAAGGGTAAGCAAGGTGCAGAAGCTTGAAAAAGAAAAAGCAATTGCTGAATATGAAACATTGAAACATCAGGTGAATCCACATTTTCTTTTCAATAGCTTCAATACCCTTATCCAAGTGATTGACGAAGATAAGGAAATGGCAATCGAATACACGCAGATGCTGAGTGATTATTATCGTTCATTGCTATCGTATGCATCCGTTAATTTGGTTACACTTGAAGAAGAGTTTGTGTTGTTAGAAAAATATATGTATCTGCAGAAAATGAGATTCGGTACTTCACTTCGTCTTCAAAATGATTGCGATGCTAGTCTTGTGAACGAGATGGAGATACCTCCCTTTACATTGCAGTTATTAGCAGAAAATGCCATTAAGCATACCATCATATCCACAGAAAAACCCTTGACAATTTGCATTTCTATCAGTCATAATCGATTGGTTGTTTCGAATAATCTGAATGAGAAAGCGCAGAAGGTGGCCGGTGAAAATATCGGACTTCAGAATATCAGAAACCGATTCAGATTATTCAGCAGACAAGAGGTTGAAATTTATAAAACAAGTTTAATTTTTGAGGTTCGATTACCTATACTAAAATCGTAAAACTACACACACATGAAAGCACTTATTATCGAAGACGAAAAACCTGCAGCAAGGCGACTCACAAAATTGTTGCTTGAAGTGGATCCTACTATAGACATAGTGGCCACGCTAGAATCAGTAGAAGCCACTGTTCAATGGCTCTCGAATAATACACATCCTCAGATTATGTTGATGGATATTCAGCTTGCAGATGGCTCTAGTTTTGATATCTTTAAAAAAATAGATATCAGTTGCCCTGTCATTTTTATTACAGCATATGATGAGTATGCGATTGATGCTTTTAAAGTGAATAGTGTGGATTATTTGCTTAAGCCAGTTAAAAAAGAAGCATTGGAAACGGCCATACTCAAGTTCAGGAATCTCCAACATAATTATTCAACAGTTGGGATAGACAGTTTACTCAGTGCGACAGGAAAGAAATTTAAAGACAGATTCGTGATTAAATTAGGCAACAAGATTAAGTCGATATTGGTGAAAGATATTGCCTATTTCTATTCGAAAGATAAGCTTAGTTTTATTTGTGATCATGAAGGTAAAAATTCTCCGATTGATCTCTCTCTTGATAAAATTGAAGTCTTGTTAGATCCAACTGAATTTTTTAGGGTCAACCGCCAAATCATTGCGAATGCAAGTGCCATCAAGGATATTCACACCGCATCTAAATCAAGAATATTGTTGGCACTACATCCGCCCTCTGCGATTGAAGCTGTGGTGAGTAGTGAGCGATCTTCGTTATTTAAAAAATGGCTTAAAAAAGAATAGTGCTCGTTTTCATAGTGAGGTATTCCCTTTTTATCTATTCAATAACCTAAAATAAAAGTTTACATAATACATTTGTTTAAATTTAATTCATGATGAAGAAAGCGTTCTTAGCCTTAGGCACCTTGCTGATTTTACTTGTCGCTTTTAGCAGCTGTAAAAATAATACATACGAAGCGTTTAATACAATCTGCGATACGAGCAACGCACAGTTCACAGCTGTGATTAATCCAATCATTACAGACAAATGTGTAAGTTGTCATAATAGTTCGTCACTTAGCGGAGGTATTAATCTTGTTGGATATGCGAATGTGAAGGATAATTACGAAGGCATTCTGAGTACAACAAGATCCGGTAAAATGCCTCCAAGCGGCAGTCCATTGGATGCGTGTAGCATTACCAAAATTCAAACCTGGGTCAATCAAGGCGCTAACAATAATTAAGTATGGGAAATAAATTAAAATTTACGTTGGTGATGCTGACTGCTAGTATCATAGCAGGGGTTTATTTCTGGACATACGTCAACAAGGCTTCCGATGATTTTTCGGAAGAAGCGCCAAAGGCTACCTATACATTCAACGAAATAATGGATAAGACTTCCAATGATACAAGTGGCTTAAGTCGCCTAGTGGATGAATTGGTTGCTGTTAAGGGAGTGATTAAAAAAGTGACCAAAGATTCGACCTCAACGACAGTGGAGTTGGGAGATAGCGCTACTTCGTCAAGTATTATTTGTCAGATTGATGGCAGGCATCAAGCTTCGTGTTCGTTTCTGAAAGAAGGGCAGCCGGTTTGCATTAAAGGCAAAATTGCAGGTTTTAATGTGGATCTTGAACTTGGTTTAGGGAATACAATACAATTAAATTATTGCTCACTAGAAAAAAAATAAACATAACATGAAACAGCTCTTTTTCTCTTTATGCGTGTTGGCGTCCTTGCAATCAACTGCACAACGCTATATGACAAAAACAGGCACGGTAGATTTTGTGGCAACTGGCGCTATCGAAAAAATTGAAGGCAGTAATAAATCTGTTGCTTGTCTGCTAGATTCTAAAGCGGGTTCGCTTGACTTTATTATTCAGATTAAAAGTTTTGTATTTGAAAAGCAATTGATGCAAGAACATTTTAATGAAAATTATATGGAAAGCGACAAGTTTCCAAAAGCTTCGTTCAAAGGAAGTGTCACAAATATGACTAGCATCAATATGGCCAAAGATGGCGAATATACAGCCGATGTAGTTGGCAAGTTGATGATACACGGTGTGACGAAGGATGTGAAATCAACTGGTAAAGTGATTGTCAAAGGAGGTAAGCCGATATTAAAATCAGCCTTCTCTGTTTTGTTGGCCGACTATGGAATAGAAATTCCTGGTGCTGTTAAAGATAAGATTTCGAAAGATGTAAAAATTAATGTGCATTGCGCCCTTGATGCAATGAAATAACGAAACGTATGGCAAATAAATATAAGATAGTTTTAATGGTTCTTGCAATGACATCAAGTTGTGTTGCATTGAAAGCTCAAACGGAAGACTTGGAGAAATTATTGGATGCGGGTAATAAACCCCAAAAACAATATGTCCACAATGCATTTAAATCGTCACGTGTCATCAATGGGCATTCGATGGAAATGCTTGGTAAAGGTGTGCTAGATTTTAGGATTTTACATAGATTCGGGACTCTTTCAGGAGGGTATCACGAATTATTCGGTTTAGATCAGGCGAGTATGCGTTTTGGTTTTGATTATGGTGTAAGCAAAAATCTTTCAGTAGGTGTTGGACGAAGTACCTTCAATAAGGAGGTTGATGGATTCTTAAAATATCGCCTCATTCAGCAAAGTAAAGGAACAGGTTCGTTTCCGATCTCGATATTGTGGGTTTCAGGTATGACAATGAAAACCACCAAAGAATCGGATGCAGTACGATCAAAAATGGAGAATAGACTTGGCTATTATCATCAAGTAATACTTGGTCGAAAATTTGGTTCTGCATTTACCTTACAATTATCACCGACCTTGGTGCATAGAAATTTGGTTGATTCCATGGCGGATAAAAATAATATGGTGGCGATGGGAATTGGTGGACGAATTAAATTGTCAAACCGAAGTGCGTTGATTCTTGATACGTATCCTTTTTTGTATGGTGGTCGAAGTGGTTATAATCGCATGCCCTTATCGATCGGTTTTGATATCGAAACGGGCGGTCACGTGTTTCAACTTCATATTACAAACACAAGAGGCATGAATGAAAAAGCGTTTATTACTGAAACAACCGAGCGCTGGAGAAAAGGTGACATTCGTATCGGATTTAATTTATCAAGAGTGTTTACGGTTGTAAAAAATAAAGAAGCTAGCTGGTAATCTTCGCGGTTTCTAGAACGATAATGAGAAAATCCGGCATACGATATGCTGGATTTTTTTGTGCAGTGGTCGTATGTTCTTGCTATCTTATTTATCTCTAGATATATGGACATCACCTATTTTCAAGATTGAAAATTATCAAATTATTAATTATTGTTTATCTTTCAAGAAATTAAAGCACATTGTTTTTAAAGGAAACCTCAGCGTTGTTAGGTACGTTCGAATCTGTTACGCTTAAGCAGCTTGATAGTGTTGAACTTCAGAACCGGATCGATACAAAATATGTATTGACGCAGGATCAGCTTCTTGCGCTGCTTCGTGGTATACGAGATGAGCAATTTGTCTTGGAGATTGATGAACGCCGTCTATTTAATTATAAGACGGTTTATTATGATACGGCAGATTTTCAGTTTTTCAAAGACCATCACAACGAATGCGTCAATAGGGTGAAGGTAAGGAGTAGGGAATATGTGGAAAGTCATCTTTGTTTCTTTGAAATCAAACGAAAATTATTTGGAACAAGAACAGATAAACAACGAAAGCGAATCGACGATTTATACGATATTGTTCCGGAAGAGGCATACAACCTCATTCAATATAAGCGATTAGATGCCAAGCCAATTGAAAAAAAACTGACGAATTCATTTAAACGAATTACCCTCACCAATAAAAAATTTACAGAACGGATCACGATTGATTTTGATATCCACTTCAACAACGGCAATGAAACCACAAGTCTGCCGCACATTGT
>CAIRSV010000130.1 GCA_903881265.1 uncultured Bacteroidota bacterium | reverse complement strand
TTCAACTCCTCTTTCGGCTTGCGGTCTCCGTATTGAAAACAATGCAACGTAATCTCAACATCTTCGCTATGCAGCCATTTTAGTTTATTAAATATATCAATGACACCGCCATAATCGGCAGGGTATGGAATATCCAAACTGATGATATGAAGTTTTTTAACCAAGTAATGATGAATAAAAATTGAGCAATGTAATCTCCTGTTTCTGCCAACAATATACCTCTCTCGCGAATAGATTATTCTTCGTAAGTAGTTGATGATGTTCCTTGTTGTCAAGCAATTCGTTCAAGGCATTTGCAATGGCCTCTTCCGTGGTTTCTTGAATCAATACGGCTATTTCAAATTGCTGATTCACCTTACTATATTCTGGATACGCCACACACAATTGAGGTACACAGGCATGCATATAATCGAAGAACCGATTGGCCATGGAAAGATAATTGCTTTTTCCCTCGTTGGTGAATAATGTAATCCCAATATAAGCGTCGCGCGTAAACGCACTCAACTTGACGGGTGGTATATAGCCTTTAAAAATAATCTTATCGGTAAGCTGATATTGATTCACCAATTCTTGCGCTTCCCTATAAAAATTTCCTTCACCGCAGATAATCAATGTGGCATTCACTTTTTTCATCGCGGGAATCAATGTTTCAAAACTCCGACCTTGATTAACCGCACCCTGATAAAGTATATATCGTTCTGTTGGATGCGATGCCACAAATGGCGTTAACACAGTGGCATTGCGCACAATCTGATAAGATACGTTATACATACGTTTAAACTCTTCGGCATAACACTCGCCGATTGTGTAGCCGTGTTTAAATTGAGGCACTGCAAATCGTTCGATAGCCTTCCACATCTTGTAAATGGCAGGTCGACTCACAATCTCTTCCATTTCGCAAAAAAGTTCATGAGCATCATAGGCACGTCGCTTATGCCGCAACTTTGATATAAAAAGACAAGGCAATATCGTATCAAGATCAATGGCACAAATAAGGTCCATGCGAGTAAACAACAAATAAAAAAACAATCGGATCGAATATTCCGCATAGAATAATTTTCCTTTTTCAAAAAAACAAAAAATCCGCTTTTGTGAAAACGACTTTTCCTCAACACGTGGTGATGATCTTTTACGCCGTCCAATAAGAAGCACGTCATATCCAGCATTCGCCAGTGACGTGCATATTCTGCTCATTCGCTGATCGAAGTTCAAATCGTTGGTAACAGTGCAGACGATACGTTTCATTCCCATTCCTTCTTGAAGTAAATTTTCTGCGTTCCAATCATTGCATAGGGCGGTTCGAAGCCAGGCATATAGGTGGCCCTGATATGACGGGCAATATCATCACGGCTCCAGTTGAGATTAATCTCCTTAAGTTTATTAATATCCGATCGATAATGTAAGGATGTGCCGCGTTCGCCCACCAATTGCTGTTGTGGTGTCAATGTATAATTTCCATTCAGTATTTCGCTGATGGTTTCAATAAACAAATCAAGTGAGGCATTAAACGTTAATTCATACAGTTCATCAACCCAGCAATTTTCAGGAATCTTAAATCGACGTTCAAAGACAATATCACCCTGATCAATACCCGCATCCATTTGATGAATTGTTGTGCCAAATTCATCGCGTTTATCTGCTATCGCAAAGGAGAACTGATTACAACCTCTATATTCTGGCAAAGGTGCCATATGCAAATTCAACGCGATTTTTTTTGCTTTATGTATATGATGCTCCTTTAGTATTTGATGATACTGTACGCTATATAAATAATCAACAGTAGGAAGTTCATCCAACGAATCAAAAACTGGAATGCCATGCTCCTCTGCCAATGTACGTAAACTCAACGTAGTTGAAAACCTTGGGTTGTCATTCGTCAATAGACCAGCAATCTCAATCCCTAACTGATCTTTTTGACGAATCAGATAATAGAGACAATGATACCCAATTGGTTTAGACCCTAAGAAAACAAGGGATTTTTTTTCCATCAGGCAAAAATAACACCAAAGACCTTAATAATGTCCAAATAGACATTTGCTGAGCAAAGAATTGACTAACATAGACTGCATGTAATCATTTAAAACTCAAGTTAGCTATCTATTGAATCAACAATTTTATCTATTTTCGGCCTTCATTCATGGCGTTAAAAATTCTCATTCTGACTCCCCGTATACCCTTTCCCTTGCGCGACGGCGGCTCAATTGCTATGAATCAAACGATTGAAGGATATCTAGGACAGGGATGTGAGGTGAGCCTGTTGAGTATGAATACCTCCCGTCATTGGGTCGAAGAAAGTACACTTCCTGAAATGTATCAGCGTCTTGCCAAATTCAATACGGTCTATGTCAAAACGAATGTCAATCCGCTATCTGCCTTTTTAAATCTCTTTACCGACAAATCGTATAATGTAGCCCGCTTCATCAACAGAGAATTTGAGAAAGTGCTTATTTCAATGCTTCAATCGGAACAGTACGACTACATTCAATTTGAAAGTATTTATACATCGCCATACCTTAAGACAGTAAGAAAATACAGCGAAGCGAAATGCTTCTGCAGGGTGCATAATATCGAATACTTAATTTGGCAGCGGCTCTCAGATCATGAGACATCATTTTTAAAACGTAAGTATCTTGAATTACTCACGAATCGACTTAAAACATATGAACTTGACGTCCTTCGCAAATTTGATTTATTGTTACCGATTTCAAAAAAAGAAGATCTCTTTTTTGTAGAGAACAAACTGAATCATTGCTATTATTTGCCCTTTGGCGTGGATGGTTCAAAAGTGCTACCTGAAGTGATACATGAGCAGCAGAGTTGCTTTCATATCGGCAGTATGGATTGGGCGCCTAATATTGAAGGTGTGCAATGGTTTCTTCAACATGTCTGGAATGTGGTGCAGCCTCAACTCAACAATGTGTCTCTTTATTTGGCAGGCAAAAATATGCCCCCCGCACTACGGTCAAAAGAATCTTTAAACCTTCATATCGTTGGTGAAGTTGACGATGTGACGGTGTTTAGTCTTGAAAAAAATATCATGATAGTCCCTCTCCTATCAGGTGCAGGCATCAGAATAAAAATTTTGCAAGCTATGGCGTTAGGAAAGACCATCATTACGACAACGATCGGCGCGGAAGGTATCGGTGCGACCCATCAATCAAACATAGTAATTGCAAACACAGTTGATGAATTTATTTCGGCACTTCATTTTTGTTTTGAAGAAATTGGAGAAGCCAAACAGATAGGACGAAACGCACGAGAATTTGTATTGACACATTACCTAAAGGATAAGATATATAGCGATCTGATTCACTATTTACAACGAACTCAATAAGATGTCAGAAAGAAAAAAGATCGCTGTCATATTATCCAGATTCCCTTACCCTTTAGATAAAGGTGATAAACTGCGTGCTTTCCATCAGATTGCGTATATCGCACGCTTTCATGATGTGTATCTATATGCGTTACACGAAGAAGCCATACGTGAAGATGCGATGAAGGCACTTCAACCCTTTTGCAAAGACATTCGCTTATATAGGCTCAACAAGATTGAGATTGGGTTGAACATAGTTCGAAGTTTTATCATGCAACTTCCGGTTCAGGTTGGTTATTTCTATTCGAGCCGCCACCACAAAAAAATGACACAAGACATTATAAATGTAAAGCCGGATACTGTGTATTGTCAACTATCGAGAACTGCTTTTTATGGCAAGGATTTGCCTTTCAGAAAGGTGATTGATTTTCAGGATGCATTCTCTACGAATTATGAGCGAATGCAACGTACGTTTATCGGAGTTAAAAAATATTTTTACAAACGGGAAGGACAACGAATGAAAGTGTTTGAAAAGAAAATGGTAACGTGGTTTGATGAAGCCACTATTATCTCGGCATTTGACAGAGCTGAAATGGATATAAGCCCTAATCGAATGATTGTAGTGTC